>NZ_PENV01000031.1:0-25374 GCF_003144375.1 Proteus genomosp. 4 str. ATCC 51469 | reverse complement strand
CATCAACATGATCGTTGAACTGATTCACCCAATCGCGATGGACGACGGTTTACGTTTCGCTATCCGTGAAGGTGGCCGTACAGTAGGTGCGGGCGTTGTTGCTAAAGTATTAGGTTAATCTCTAACCTACTTTAAGTTATAGAGAAAGGGCATCATTGATGCCCTTTTTTATATCTAAGAATAGCGCTTTTTATCTTAGCTAAATCTAGCCCTCAACTTATTCTCTTATTATCATGTTAGTTTCTATATTAGATTAGAACACCTAAGTTAAATAGAAATTGAAATCATAATAGTTATCATTTACTATTCGATGCGTGAGTAGTTAATGAGGTTGCTATTATGTACGTTTGTCTTTGTCATGGTGTGAGTGATAAAAAAATTATCGCCACAGTACACAAACATCAAATCCACACTATTAATGAATTACGTAAGATCTTGCCCGTTGGCAGTTGTTGCGGTAAGTGTGTACGTCAAGCTCGTCAAATCATTGAAAGTGAGCAATCTGTCCTTTACCCTCAAATTTCTGAAGTTGCATAACAAATTTTAAATTTCCTTTCTCTCCACTTTGTATAAAAGGTCTACACTAAAAAGACTGGAAGCAAAGGAGTATAAAAATGAAAGGTGATAAAAAAATGATAGCCCACCTTAATAAATTATTAGGTGGTGAGCTTGTTGCAATTAATCAGTATTTCCTGCATGCCCGAATGTTTAAAAATTGGGGACTAACTCGTCTCAATGAAATGGAATACCATGAATCTATCGATGAAATGAAACATGCTGATAAATATATTGAGCGTATTTTATTTCTAGAGGGTCTTCCTAACTTACAAGATTTAGGCAAACTGAATATCGGTGAAGACGTTGAAGAGATGCTACGTTCTGATCTTGAATTAGAACTTGGTGGCGCCAAAGATTTACGTGAAGCAATAGCGTATGCTGATTCTATTCATGACTATGTGAGTCGAGATTTAATGTTAGAAATTTTAACTGATGAAGAAGGGCATATTGATTGGATTGAAACACAGCTTGAGTTAATTGAACGTATGGGGCTTCAAAATTACTTACAAGCTCAGATTATTGAAGAATAGTCCTCAATAAAAAGGTATCAATTTTCTCTTATCGACAATATTTACAAATCCATTTAAAGCAAAGGGAATGAAGATTGCCTTTGCTTTTTTCATTTTTTAAATAATAAAACTTATTTTTATCGATGATTCTTTATTCTTGGCTTGATTTCATCACTCAGGCAAGTATAATGCGCAGGCTCACTGATTTAGTGGGGCTGATTAATCAGCTAATGCAGATTTTTTATTGCATTAAATATAATACTCCCGATTGGGGAGTTATATGCAGAACGATTACACTCTCTCATCAATCGAAATGGGTACGAGTAGTGATCATTTACGTTTATAAAAAATAGTTGGAGCTCTGGTCTCATGCAGAACCAAAGAATCCGTATCCGCCTGAAAGCTTTTGATCATCGTCTGATTGATCAATCAACTGCGGAAATCGTAGAGACTGCTAAGCGCACTGGTGCGCAAGTTCGTGGTCCAATCCCACTGCCGACTCGCAAAGAGCGTTTCACAGTGTTGATTTCTCCGCACGTTAATAAAGATGCGCGTGATCAGTATGAAATTCGCACTCACAAACGTCTGGTTGACATCGTTGAGCCAACCGAGAAAACCGTTGATGCTCTGATGCGTCTGGATCTGGCTGCCGGCGTAGACGTGCAGATCAGCCTAGGTTAATCAGGTCATCAAGCGATTGAGAGGTTGAAACAATGATTGGTTTAGTCGGTAAGAAAGTAGGAATGACTCGTATCTTCACTGAAGATGGCGTTTCAATCCCTGTAACCGTTATCGAAATTGAAAACAACCGTGTTACTCAGGTCAGAGATCTGGAGAAAGACGGTTATCGTGCCATTCAGGTGACTACTGGTAGCAAAAAAGCTAACCGTGTACTGAAACCTGAAGCAGGTCATTTTGCTAAAGCTGGTGTCGAAGCTGGCCGCTTACTACGTGAATTCCGTCTGAACGAAGGCGAAGAATATACTGTAGGTCAAAGCATTAGCGTAGAAATTTTCGCTGACGTTAAAAAAGTCGACGTTACTGGAACATCTAAAGGTAAAGGTTTTGCTGGTACTGTAAAGCGCTGGAACTTCCGTACTCAAGATGCTACCCACGGTAACTCCTTGTCTCACCGTGTTCCGGGTTCTATCGGTCAGAACCAGACTCCGGGTAAGGTGTTCAAAGGCAAGAAAATGGCAGGTCAACTGGGTAACGAACAAGTTACCGTTCAGAGCCTGGAAGTAGTACGTGTTGACGCTGAGCGCAACCTGCTGCTGGTCAAAGGTGCTGTTCCAGGTGCAACTGGCAGTGACCTGATCGTTAAACCAGCTGTCAAGGCGTAACGTCGAGGAGATAGGAATGGAATTGGTAATGAAAGACGCGCAAGGCGCGCTGACTGTTTCCGAAACTACCTTCGGGCGTGACTTTAACGAAGCGCTTGTGCACCAAGTAGTCGTTGCATACGCTGCTGGTGCTCGTCAAGGTACTCGTGCTCAGAAAACCCGTGCTGAAGTTTCTGGTTCAGGCAAAAAGCCTTGGAGACAGAAAGGTACAGGTCGTGCACGTTCAGGTTCAATCAAGAGCCCAATTTGGCGCTCTGGTGGTGTTAGCTTCGCAGCTAAACCACAGGACCACAGTCAAAAAGTAAACAAAAAGATGTACCGCGGTGCTCTGAAGAGCATTCTGTCTGAACTGGTACGTCAAGATCGTCTGATCGTCGTAGAGAAGTTCTCTGTTGAAGCGCCTAAAACTAAGCTTTTAGCACAGAAACTGAAAGATATGGCTCTGGAAGATGTTCTGATCATCACTGCTGATGTAGATGAGAATCTGTATTTAGCAGCGCGCAACTTATATAAAGTTGACGTACGTGATGCAGCAACTATCGACCCTGTTAGCTTAATCGCCTTCGACAAAGTCGTCATGACTGCTGACGCTGTGAAGCAAGTTGAGGAGATGCTGGCATGATCCGTGAAGAACGTCTGCTGAAAGTACTGCGCGCGCCGCATGTATCTGAAAAAGCTTCTATCGCGATGGAAAAATCAAACACCATCGTTCTCAAAGTTGCTAAAGACGCGACCAAAGCAGAGATTAAAGCAGCTGTACAAAAACTGTTTGAAGTCGAAGTTGAAAGTGTTAACACTCTGCTGATGAAAGGCAAAGTGAAACGTCACGGTCAGCGTATTGGTCGTCGTAGCGACTGGAAAAAAGCTTACGTCACCCTGAAGGAAGGCCAGAATCTGGACTTCGTCGGCGGCGCTGAGTAAGTCGGAGGAGTAAAGAACAATGGCAATTGTTAAATGTAAACCTACGTCTCCGGGCCGTCGCCACGTAGTTAAAGTGGTAAACCCTGAGCTGCATAAAGGGAAACCTTATGCGCCATTGCTGGAAAAAAACAGCAAGTCCGGTGGTCGTAACAACAATGGTCGTATCACTACCCGTCATATCGGTGGTGGTCACAAACAGGCTTACCGTATTGTTGACTTCAAACGCAACAAAGATGGTATCCCTGCAACAGTAGAACGTCTGGAATATGATCCAAACCGTTCAGCTAACATCGCTTTAGTGCTGTATGCTGATGGTGAACGTCGCTACATTCTGGCTCCAAAAGGCCTGAAAGCGGGTGATAAAGTTCAGTCTGGCGTTGATGCTGCTATCAAAGCGGGTAACACCTTACCAATGCGTAATATCCCGGTTGGTTCTACAGTTCATAACGTAGAAATGAAACCAGGTAAAGGTGGTCAGTTAGCTCGTTCAGCTGGTACTTACGTTCAGATCGTTGCTCGTGATGGTGCTTATGTCACTATTCGTCTGCGTTCTGGTGAAATGCGTAAAGTTCCTTCTGATTGCCGTGCAACTATCGGTGAAGTTGGCAACTCTGAGCACATGTTACGCGTTCTGGGTAAAGCTGGTGCAAGTCGCTGGCGTGGTATTCGTCCTACCGTTCGCGGTACTGCGATGAACCCAGTCGATCACCCACATGGTGGTGGTGAAGGTCGTAACTTTGGTAAACACCCTGTAACACCTTGGGGCGTTCAAACCAAAGGTAAGAAGACTCGTAAAAACAAACGCACTGAACATTTCATCGTTCATCGTCGTACTAAGAAATAATTAGAGGATAAGCCATGCCACGTTCTCTCAAGAAAGGTCCTTTCATTGACCTGCACTTGCTGAAGAAGGTAGAGAAAGCGGTGGAAAGCGGTGACAAAAAGCCTGTTAAGACTTGGTCCCGTCGTTCAACGATCTTTCCTAACATGATCGGTTTGACCATCGCTGTCCATAATGGTCGTCAGCATGTTCCAGTTTACGTTTCCGACGAAATGGTTGGTCACAAACTGGGTGAATTCGCGCCGACCCGTACTTATCGCGGTCATGCAGCCGATAAAAAGGCTAAGAAAAAATAAGGTAGGAGGAAGAGATGGAAACTATCGCTATGCATCGCCACGCTCGTTCTTCTGCTCAGAAGGTTCGCTTGGTAGCTGACCTGATTCGCGGTAAGAAAGTGTCGCAAGCTCTGGAAATTTTAACCTTTACCAACAAGAAAGCTGCTGGTTTAGTGAAGAAAGTACTGGAGTCTGCTATTGCTAATGCAGAACACAACGATGGCGCTGACATTGATGATCTGAAAGTAGCTAAGATCTTTGTTGACGAAGGTCCTTCTATGAAGCGCATTATGCCTCGTGCAAAAGGCCGTGCAGATCGTATTCTGAAGCGCACCAGCCACATCACTGTGGTTGTGTCTGATCGCTGAGACTCTGGAGACTAGCAATGGGTCAAAAAGTACATCCTAATGGTATCCGCCTTGGCATTGTCAAGCCTTGGAATTCCACATGGTATGCGGGTACCAATGAATTCGCTGACAATCTAGACAGCGACTTTAAAGTACGTCAGTACTTAACTAAAGAACTGGCTAAAGCATCTGTATCTCGTATCGTTATCGAACGTCCTGCGAAAAGCATCCGTGTGACTATTCACACTGCTCGTCCAGGCATCGTTATCGGTAAAAAAGGTGAAGATGTTGAAAAACTGCGTAAGCACGTAGCGGATATCGCTGGCGTTCCTGCGCAAATTAATATCGCCGAAGTACGTAAACCTGAACTAGACGCAAAATTAGTTGCTGACAGCATCACTTCACAGCTGGAACGTCGCGTTATGTTCCGTCGTGCTATGAAGCGTGCAGTACAGAACGCAATGCGTTTGGGCGCTAAAGGTATTAAAGTGGAAGTAAGTGGTCGCTTAGGTGGCGCTGAAATCGCTCGTACTGAATGGTATCGTGAAGGTCGAGTACCTCTGCACACTTTGCGTGCAGATATCGACTACAATACCTCAGAAGCACAAACCACTTATGGTGTGCTCGGCGTTAAGGTATGGATCTTCAAAGGTGAGATCCTGGGTGGTATGGCTGCAGTTGAACTGGCGGAAAAACAACCGACAGCTCAACCTAAAAAGCAGCAGCGTAAAGGCCGCAAGTAAGGAGAGTCGCTGATGTTACAACCAAAGCGTACAAAATTCCGTAAAGTGCACAAAGGCCGCAACCGTGGCTTAGCTGCTGGTGCGGATGTAAGCTTCGGGACTTACGGTCTTAAAGCTGTGGGCCGTGGTCGTCTGACTGCACGTCAGATCGAAGCGGCACGTCGTGCAATGACCCGTGCAGTTAAGCGTCAGGGTAAAATCTGGATCCGTGTGTTCCCAGACAAACCAATCACTGAAAAGCCGCTCGAAGTCCGTATGGGTAAAGGTAAAGGTAACGTTGAGTATTGGGTTGCCTTAATCCAGCCAGGTAAAGTCCTGTATGAAATGGATGGTGTGCCTGAAGAACTGGCCCGTGAAGCATTCAAGCTGGCGGCAGCAAAACTGCCTATCAAAACCACCTTTGTAACTAAGACGGTGATGTAATGAAAGCAAAAGAGCTGCGCGAAAAGAGCGTTGAAGAGCTGAACACAGAACTGCTGAACTTACTGCGTGAGCAGTTTAATCTGCGTATGCAGACAGCAAGTGGTCAGTTACAACAGTCTCATCTGTTGAAACAAGTGCGTCGTAATATCGCACGCGTTAAGACTTTACTGACTGAGAAGGCGGGTGCGTAATGACCGATAAAATCCGTACTCTGCAAGGTCGTGTAGTTAGTGACAAAATGGAAAAATCTATTGTCGTTGCTATCGATCGTATGGTTAAACACCCATTATATGGTAAGTTTATCCGTCGTACGACCAAACTGCATGTACATGACGAGAACAACGAATGTGGAATTGGTGACGTAGTAGAAATTCGTCAAACACGTCCACTGTCTAAGACTAAGTCTTGGGCGTTAGTTCGCGTTGTAGAAAAAGCTGTTCTGTAATAAAATAGCCTTTTCGTACGAAATAAACGGCTCAAAACTGAACGAGCCGTTTATTTTTTCTGTCCATATCGAGAATGTGGTGTTATAATGCCGCTCCCTCGTATTATGGGATATTGAACGGCCTCTTCTAATGTGGAAGTGGCTCAGTAGTAGTTGACATTTAGCGGAGCACTAAAATGATCCAAGAACAGACTATGCTGAACGTGGCCGACAACTCCGGTGCACGTCGCGTAATGTGTATCAAGGTTCTAGGTGGCTCGCACCGTCGCTACGCAGATGTAGGTGACATCATCAAAATTACCATCAAGGAAGCAATTCCACGTGGTAAAGTTAAGAAAGGTGATGTACTGAAAGCGGTAGTGGTGCGCACCAAGAAGGGTGTTCGTCGCCCTGACGGTTCTGTCATTCGCTTCGATAGCAACGCTTGTGTATTGTTAAACAACAACAGCGAGCAAGTTATTGGTACGCGTATTTTTGGGCCGGTTACTCGTGAACTTCGTAACGAGAAGTTTATGAAAATAATCTCTCTGGCACCTGAAGTACTCTAAGGAGCAGGCAATGGCAGCGAAAATCCGTCGTGAAGACGAAGTTATCGTGCTAACTGGTAAAGATAAAGGTAAGCGCGGTAAAGTAAAACAGGTTCTTTCTTCTGGTAAAGTTATCGTTGAAGGTATCAATCTGGTTAAAAAACATCAGAAGCCAGTTCCGGCTCTGAACCAACCAGGTGGCATCGTTGAAAAAGAAGCTTCTATTCAAGTTTCTAACGTTGCAATCTTCAATGCGGCAACCGGTAAGGCTGACCGTGTAGGTTTTAGATTCGAAGACGGCAAAAAAGTCCGTTTCTTCAAGTCTAATAAAGAAACTATCAAGTAATTTGGAGTATACGATGGCGAAACTGCATGATTACTACAAAGACGAGGTAGTCCAAAAACTGATGTCTCAGTTTGGTTACCATTCTGTCATGCAAGTCCCTCGGGTCGAGAAGATCACCCTGAACATGGGTGTTGGTGAAGCGATTGTTGATAAAAAACTGCTGGATAATGCAGCAGCTGATTTAGCAGCAATCTCAGGTCAAAAACCTTTGATCACCAAAGCACGCAAATCTGTTGCAGGCTTCAAAATCCGCCAGGGCTATCCGATCGGCTGTAAAGTGACCCTGCGTGGCGAACGCATGTGGGAGTTCTTTGAACGCCTGATCTCTATTGCTGTACCACGTATCCGTGACTTCCGTGGTTTGTCCGCTAAATCATTTGATGGACGTGGTAACTACAGCATGGGCGTACGTGAGCAAATCATCTTCCCTGAAATCGATTACGATAAAGTGGATCGTGTTCGTGGTTTGGATATTACCATTACTACGACTGCGAAATCAGATGATGAAGGTCGCGCACTGTTAGCAGCGTTTAACTTCCCGTTCCGCAAGTAAGGCAGGGCATTCATGGCTAAGAAATCTATGAAAGCACGTGATGTAAAACGTGCGAATTTAGCTGAGAAATTCTTCGCAAAACGCGCAGAACTGAAAGCTATCGTTTCAGATGTGAACGTGTCTGACGAAGATCGTTGGAATGCTGTTCTGAAACTGCAAACTATGCCACGTGATTCAAGTCCTTCACGTCAGCGTAACCGCTGCCGTCAAACTGGACGTCCGCACGGTTTCCTGCGGAAATTTGGCCTCAGCCGTATTAAAGTCCGTGAAGCCGCTATGCGCGGTGAAATCCCGGGCCTTAGAAAGGCTAGCTGGTAATTACCATAATTGAATCACGGGAGTAAAGACAGATGAGCATGCAAGATCCCATCGCGGATATGCTGACCCGTATCCGTAACGGTCAGGCCGCGAATAAAGTTGCGGTCACAATGCCTTCCTCCAAGCTGAAAGTGGCGATTGCCAACGTGCTTAAGGAAGAAGGTTATATCGAAGATTTTAAAATTGAAGGCGACACTAAGCCAGAATTGGAAATCACTTTAAAATATTTCCAAGGTAAGGCTGTAGTAGAAAGCATTCAGCGCGTAAGCCGTCCAAGTCTGCGCATCTATAAAAGAAAAGATGAGCTGCCACAAGTTATGGCAGGACTGGGCATCGCTGTTGTTTCTACCTCAAAAGGTGTTATGACTGATCGTGCAGCTCGCCAAGCAGGTCTTGGTGGCGAGATTATCTGCTACGTAGCTTAATTCGGGAGGAAAGAATGTCTCGTGTGGCAAAAGCACCCGTCGTCATTCCTGCCGGCGTAGAGGTTAAACTCAACGGTCAGGTAATTACGATTAAGGGTAAAAACGGCGAGCTAACTCGTACTATCCATAATGCAGTTGAAATTCAACATGCTGACAACCAGTTAACTTTCGCACCTCGCGATGGTTTTGCTGATGCATGGGCACAGGCGGGTACTACTCGTTCTCTGTTAAATGCAATGGTTGTAGGTGTTACCGAAGGCTTCACTAAAAAACTGCAACTGGTAGGTGTAGGTTATCGTGCGTCTATTAAAGGCAATGCGGTTAACTTATCAGTAGGTTTTTCACATCCAGTGGAACACCAACTGCCAGCAGGCATCACTGCTGAATGTCCAACACAAACTGAAATCGTACTGAAAGGTGCGGATAAGCAAGTGATTGGTCAAGTAGCAGCTGAACTGCGTGCTTACCGTCGCCCTGAACCTTATAAAGGTAAAGGTATTCGTTACGCCGACGAAGTTGTGCGTATCAAAGAGGCTAAGAAGAAGTAAGGTAACACTATGGATAAGAAAGCAGCTCGTATCCGTCGTGCGACCCGCGCACGCCGTAAGCTCCAAGAATTGGGTGCGACTCGCCTGGTGGTACACCGTACCCCTCGCCATATTTATGCGCAGGTTATTGCACCAAACGGTTCTGAAACTTTGGTGGCCGCTTCTACTACAGAAAAAGCTATCATTGAGCAACTGAAAAACACTGGAAACAAAGAAGCAGCAGCAGTAGTTGGTAAAATTGTTGCTGAACGCGCTCTGGAAAAAGGTATCAAAGTAGTATCATTTGACCGTTCCGGTTTCCAATATCATGGTCGAGTCCAGGCACTGGCAGATGCTGCCCGTGAAGCTGGCCTTCAGTTCTAAGGTAGGAGTGTAAGATGGCTCACATCGAGAAACAAGCTGGCGAACTGCAGGAAAAGCTGATCGCGGTAAACCGCGTATCTAAAACCGTTAAAGGTGGTCGTATCTTTAGCTTCACCGCTCTTACAGTAGTTGGTGATGGTAATGGCCGCGTTGGTTTTGGATATGGCAAAGCTCGCGAAGTTCCGGCAGCAATCCAGAAAGCGATGGAAAAAGCCCGTCGCAATATGAAAACCGTCGCTTTAAATAACGGTACTCTGTTCCACCCTGTTAAAGGTACCCACACAGGTTCTCGCGTATTTATGCAGCCTGCTCATGAAGGTACTGGTATCATCGCAGGTGGTGCAATGCGTGCAGTTCTAGAAGTGGCTGGCGTTCGTAACGTACTGGCTAAAACCTATGGTTCCACTAACCCGATTAACGTGGTTCGTGCAACACTGGACGCTTTAGATAGCATGAAGTCTCCAGATATGGTCGCAGCTAAGCGTGGTAAATCCGTTGAAGAAATTCTGGGGTAATGACCATGGCTAAGACTATTAAAATTACTCAAACACGCAGCTTAATCGGCCGTCTGCCTAAACATAAGGCAACTATGACTGGTTTAGGTCTGCGTCGCATCGGTCACACTGTAGAACGCGAAGATACACCTGCAGTTCGCGGTATGATCAACTTGGTTTCCTATATGGTTAAAGTTGAGGAGTAAGAGATGCGTTTAAATACTCTGTCTCCGGCTGAAGGTGCCAAGCATGCGCCTAAACGTGTAGGTCGTGGTATTGGTTCTGGCTTAGGTAAAACTGGCGGACGTGGTCACAAGGGTCAGAAGTCTCGTTCTGGCGGTGGCGTACGTCGTGGTTTTGAAGGCGGCCAGATGCCTTTATATCGTCGTTTACCAAAATTTGGTTTTACTTCACGTAAATCTTTCGTGACTGCGGAAATCCGCCTGTCTGATTTAGCTTACGTTGAAGGCGATGTGATCGATCTGAATGCACTGAAAGCCGCAAACGTTGTTGGCCCACAGATTGAATTTGCAAAATTAATTCTGTCTGGCGAGGTTAACCGTGCAGTGACTATTCGTGGTCTGCGTGTTACCAAAGGTGCCCGTGCAGCAATCGAATCAGCTGGCGGTAAAATTGAGGAATAAGTGACAGATGGCTAAACAACCAGGTTTAGATTTTCAGAGTGCTAAAGGTGGTGTTGGTGAACTAAAACGCAGACTTTTGTTTGTTCTTGGTGCACTAATTGTCTTTAGGATTGGCTCTTTTATTCCTATCCCTGGTATTGATGCCACTGTGCTTGCCAAATTGCTCGATCAGCAAAAAGGCACCATCATTGAAATGTTTAACATGTTCTCTGGTGGTGCTCTTAGCCGTGCTTCTATCTTTGCGCTGGGTATCATGCCTTATATTTCGGCATCGATTATTATCCAACTTTTATCAGTGGTTAACCCTCGGTTAGCAGAGATTAAGAAGGAAGGGGAGGCCGGTCGTCGTAAGATCAGCCAATATACCCGTTATGGTACTTTGGTGCTGGCGATATTCCAATCAATTGGTATCGCAACAGGCTTACCGAATATGCCAGGAATGCAAGGTCTGGTAATTAATCCAGGTCTACCATTCTATATTACGGCTGTTGTGAGCTTAGTCACTGGGACAATGTTCCTAATGTGGTTAGGTGAGCAAATCACTGAACGTGGTATTGGTAACGGTATCTCAATCATTATTTTTGCAGGTATCGTTGCAGGTCTTCCGCCTGCCATTGGTCAAACCATCGAGCAGGCACGGCAAGGCGAACTGCACTTCCTCCTGTTATTGTTGGTTGCAGTATTGGTGTTCGCGGTTACTTTCTTTGTTGTTTTTGTAGAAAGAGGACAACGTCGTATCGTTGTTAACTATGCAAAACGTCAACAAGGGCGTAGAATATACGCGGCACAAAGTACACATCTACCACTTAAAGTAAATATGGCGGGTGTTATACCAGCAATTTTTGCTTCAAGTATTATCCTGTTTCCTGGTACAATAACCTCTTGGTTTGGTGATGGTACAGGATGGGGTTGGCTGACAACGATTTCTTTAAATCTACAGCCTGGTCAACCTATTTATGTGTTACTATACGCTGCTGCAATCATATTCTTCTGTTTCTTCTATACGGCGTTGGTTTTCAACCCAAGAGAAACGGCAGATAACCTGAAGAAGTCCGGTGCATTTGTACCAGGAATTCGCCCGGGAGAGCAGACGGCTAAATATATAGATAAAGTAATGACTCGTTTAACCTTAATCGGTGCCTTGTATATTACCTTTATCTGTCTCATCCCGGAGTTCATGCGTGACGCAATGAAAGTACCTTTCTATTTTGGTGGTACTTCCCTCTTAATCGTGGTTGTGGTCATCATGGATTTTATGGCTCAAGTGCAAACCCTCCTGATGTCAAGTCAGTATGAGTCTGCATTGAAAAAAGCAAATCTTAAAGGTTAATTACTGATAAACGATTTGTTTTAGAAGTTACGGAGAGTAAAAATGAAAGTTCGTGCTTCCGTCAAGAAAATGTGCCGTAACTGCAAAATTGTTAGACGTCACGGTCACGTGCGTGTAATTTGCAGCGTCGAGCCTAAGCATAAACAGCGTCAAGGCTAATTTATTGCATTTTTTTCTTGCAAAGTTCGGTTGAGCTGGCTAAATTAGCCAGCCCAATCTTTTATAATATATACAGTATTGTTTGAGTATCCTGAAAACGGGCTTTTCAGAATGGTACTGTATAAATGCTAATTTAGGAGTGCATAGTGGCCCGTATAGCAGGCATTAACATTCCTGATCATAAACATACTGTAATCGCATTAACTTCGATTTACGGTATCGGTAAGACCCGCTCACAGGCTATCTGTGTAGCTGCTGGTATTGCTGAAAATGTTAAGATCAGTGAGCTGTCTGAAGAGCAAATCGACAAGCTGCGTGACGAAGTTGCCAAATACGTTGTAGAAGGTGATCTGCGTCGTGAAGTTACCCTGAGCATCAAACGTCTGATGGATCTTGGTACTTACCGTGGTTTACGTCATCGTCGTGGTCTACCAGTTCGCGGTCAGCGTACTAAGACTAACGCACGTACCCGTAAGGGTCCGCGTAAGCCGATCAAGAAATAATCGGGGTATTTGAACAATGGCAAAAGCACCTATTCGTGCACGTAAGCGTGTAAGAAAACAAGTCTCTGACGGTGTGGCTCATATCCATGCTTCTTTCAACAACACAATCGTTACTATTACCGATCGTCAAGGTAACGCATTGGGTTGGGCTACTGCCGGTGGTTCCGGTTTCCGTGGTTCTCGTAAATCTACTCCGTTCGCGGCTCAGGTTGCAGCAGAACGTTGCGCTGAAGCTGTTAAAGAGTACGGAATTAAGAACTTGGAAGTTATGGTTAAAGGACCTGGTCCTGGTCGTGAGTCAACTATCCGTGCATTAAACGCGGCTGGTTTCCGCATCACTAATATTACTGATGTGACTCCGATTCCTCATAACGGTTGTCGTCCACCGAAAAAACGTCGCGTTTAATAACGTTTTCGTTTTTAGGAAAGTTGGAGAAAGAAAATGGCAAGATATTTGGGTCCTAAGCTCAAGCTGAGCCGCCGTGAAGGTACAGATTTATTTCTAAAATCTGGCGTTCGGGCGATTGACACCAAGTGTAAACTGGAACAAGCACCAGGTCAGCACGGCGCACGTAAACCGCGTCTTTCTGATTACGGTGTTCAGTTACGTGAAAAACAAAAAGTACGTCGTATTTACGGTGTTCTAGAACGTCAATTCCGTAACTACTATAAAGAAGCAACTCGTCTGAAAGGCAACACAGGTGAAAACCTGCTGACTCTGCTGGAAGGTCGTCTGGATAACGTTGTTTATCGTATGGGCTTTGGCGCAACTCGCGCAGAAGCACGTCAGATGGTTAGCCATAAAGCAATCATGGTAAATGGTCGCGTGGTTAACATTGCTTCTTATCAGGTTTCCCCGAATGACGTAGTCAGCGTTCGTGAAAAATCGAAAAAACAGTCTCGTATCAAGGCTGCTTTAGAGCTGGCTGAACAGCGTGAAAAGCCAACATGGCTGGAAGTTGATGCTGCTAAGATGGAAGGTGTGTTCAAACGTATTCCTGAACGTACTGACTTGTCTGCTGACATTAACGAGCACCTGATCGTCGAGCTTTACTCCAAGTAAGGCTTAGCACCAAAGAGAGGACACAATGCAGGGTTCTGTGACAGAGTTTCTAAAACCGCGCCTGGTTGATATCGAGCAAGTCAGTTCGACGCACGCCAAGGTGACCCTTGAGCCATTAGAGCGAGGCTTCGGCCATACTCTTGGTAACGCACTGCGCCGTATTCTGCTTTCGTCTATGCCGGGTTGTGCGGTAACAGAGGTTGAGATTGATGGTGTACTGCATGAGTACAGCACCAAAGAAGGTGTTCAGGAAGATATCCTAGAAATACTGCTCAACCTTAAGGGGTTGGCGGTAAAAGTTCATGGTAAAGATGAAGTTATTCTTACTTTGAGCAAATCTGGCATTGGCCCTGTTATTGCAGCCGATATCATCCATGACGGTGATGTCGAAATCGTCAAGCCGCAGCACGTTATCTGCCACCTTACAGACGAAAACGCATCTATTAATATGCGTATCAAAGTTCAGCGTGGTCGTGGTTATGTGCCGGCTTCTGCCCGAATTCATTCGGAAGAAGATGAGCGCCCTATCGGTCGCCTTTTAGTAGACGCGTGCTATAGCCCAGTTGAGCGTATTGCTTATAATGTGGAAGCAGCTCGTGTTGAACAGCGTACCGACTTGGATAAGCTGGTAATCGAGATGGAAACTAACGGTACTATCGATCCAGAAGAATCGATTCGCCGTGCAGCGACTATCCTGGCTGAACAGCTTGAAGCTTTTGTTGACTTACGTGATGTTCGTCAGCCAGAAGTTAAAGAAGAGAAGCCAGAATTCGATCCTATCTTACTGCGCCCAGTAGACGATCTTGAATTGACTGTCCGCTCTGCTAACTGTCTGAAGGCAGAAGCAATCCACTACATCGGTGATCTGGTACAGCGTACTGAAGTTGAATTACTTAAGACGCCTAACCTTGGTAAGAAATCTCTTACTGAGATTAAAGACGTACTGGCGTCGCGTGGTCTATCTCTGGGTATGCGCCTTGAGAATTGGCCACCTGCAAGTATCGCTGATGAATAAGATCACAGGTTAAGGTTTTACTGAGAAGGATAAGGTCATGCGCCATCGTAAGAGTGGTCGTCAATTGAACCGCAACAGCAGCCATCGTCAGGCTATGTTTCGTAACATGGCAGGTTCTTTAGTTCGTCATGAGATAATCAAGACAACTTTGCCTAAAGCGAAAGAACTGCGTCGCGTCGTTGAGCCGCTGATTACTCTTGCCAAGACCGACAGCGTAGCTAATCGTCGTCTGGCATTCGCCCGTACTCGTGATAACGAAGTCGTGGCAAAACTGTTTACAGTATTAGGTCCGCGTTTTGCGAGCCGTGCAGGTGGTTACACTCGTATTCTGAAGTGTGGCTTCCGTGCTGGTGACAACGCTCCAATGGCTTACATTGAGCTTGTTGACCGTGCTGATTCTGAAACAGAAGCAGCAGCTGAATAATTTAATTATTATTTAGTGAAGCGAATAAAAAGACCGGATTTTTTAATCCGGTTTTTTTATATCTATTGGAAAACGCCATTCACAAGATATAAAGGTTTCTCTTTTTATATTTTATTTTTGCATTCCTCTTTACTTTCTTTTGTGTTGTATCATATTTATTTTCTGCTGTTTCACCATACTGCTATTTTGTAATATAAGCTTCGCACTATATTTCAATTCTATTCTTTTGGTTATTTGCTATGCTTATTCATAATTAACAATGGAGGATGATCCATGTATCGTATTGGGCAGGTTGCAAAATTAGCAAATGTAACAACAGATACAATCCGGTTTTATGAAAAACAAGGATTGATGGATCATGATAGACGCACAGAAGGTGGCTATCGCCTATATACTGAGCAAGATCTCCAACGTTTACGTTTTATTCGTTATGCAAAAGAGTTGGGTTTTACATTAGATGCTATTACTGAACTCCTTTCTATTCGTGTTGATCCTGCCCATCATACTTGTGTTGAATCAAAGAATATTGTTGATGCAAGACTAGCTGAAGTTGAAATTCGCTTGAAAGAGATGGAGCGAATGCGAGATTCATTAAAGATGTTGAGTAATGCGTGTTGTGGTAGTGCTCATGAGAGTACTTATTGTTCAATTCTAGAAATACTTGAATCTGGAGCTACAAAGCAATAATATCTGTATGGTATTATTTTTTATGTTCTTTAACAATTTAAGAGGTTTTTATGTCTAGCAAATATCAGCACCAAAAAGGTGTTATTAAAGATAATGCTTTAGCTGCGTTGGTTCACGATCCTTTATTTAGACAACGTGTAGAAAAGAATAAGAAAGGGAAAGGCAGTTTTATGAGAAAAGCGAAACATAACAAGAAGGGGAACTGGGAGGCCAGTGATAACAAAAGATTCTTTCAATTGTTATCACTGGCCTTTTAGTTTTTATTTCTGCTGATTTTTTAATAAATCGCGGATCTCTGTCAATAGAGTTTCTTCGGCCGATGGGGCAGGTGGTGCTTTCGGAGCTTCTTCTGCTTGACGGCGTGTTTTGTTAATTAATTTAATCGCACAGAAAATAGCAAATGCAACAATAGCAAAGTCGAAAACAGTTTGAATAAACATACCGTAATTTAGTACAACGGCTGGAACATCCCCACTTGCATCTCTTAATACAAGGCTAAACTGTTTAAAATCAATACCACCAATTAATAGTCCTAGTGGTGGCATGATGATATCTGCAACCAGTGATGAAACAATCTTACCGAAAGCTGCACCAATGATGACACCGACAGCCATGTCAACAACGTTGCCTTTCATTGCAAATTCACGAAACTCTTTGAAAAAAGACATAACCACCCCTTATTTATCTAAGTATAGATTTATTATGTAAAAATATAGTATCTAACATGATAATAGTAGACCATTATAAGTAACAATCACTATTATTCTTATTTCTACGTAATCGTTATAAGAAAAATGGACTAGGTTGGAAAAGCTTTTCAACTTCAGGAACATATTTTTTATCTGTGATAAACATAATCACATGATCGCCCTGTTCTATAGAGTGACTTGCATTTGCAATAATGACATCTTCATTTCTGACAATTGCCCCAATAATAGTACCTGGTGGCAGTTTGATATCTTGTATACGACGACCAACGACTTTTGATGTATTCTCATCACCGTGAGCTACAGCTTCAATTGCTTCAGCAACACCGCGGCGTAATGATGAAACACTGACAATATCCGCTTTGCGAACATGACCTAAAAGTGCAGAAATAGTTGCTTGCTGTGGTGAAATTGCAATATCAATAACGCCACCTTGAACTAAATCAACATAAGCACTGCGCTGAATGAGGACCATTGCTTTTTTTGCTCCCATTCTTTTTGCTAACATAGCAGACATAATGTTTGCTTCATCATCATTAGTCAGCGCGATAAAGACATCGATTTGTTCTATATGTTCTTCTGCAAGAAGCTCTTGGTCTGATGCATCACCATAAAAAACAATTGTGTCATGAAGAAGTTCAGCTAATTCTGTTGCACGCTGTTGATTATGTTCAATAAGTTTGACGCTATAATCTTTTTCCAATCTTGCTGCTAAACCTGCCCCCACATTGCCACCACCCACAATCATAATGCGTTTATATGGTTTTTCTAATCGTTGTAATTCACTCATTACAGCACGAATATGCTGAGATGCGACAACAAAAAAGACCTCATCTCCAGCTTCTATGATAGTGGAGCCTTGAGGCCGAATAGGCCTATCTTGACGAAAAATTGCAGCAACACGAGTATCAATATGTGGCATATGATCTCGTAATGTTGATAAAGCATTACCAACAAGGGAGCCACCATAATAGGCTTTGACTGCAACGATACTGACTTGGCCTTCTGCAAAATTGACCACTTGTAACGCGCCAGGGTATTGAATAAGTTTATAAATATAATCAATAACTAAATGTTCTGGTGATATTAAATAATCAATGGGAATAGCTTCGGGTAAAAATAGTTTATCGGCTTCTCGAACAAATTCTGAAGCTCGTATACGTGCAACTTTATTTGGTGTATTAAACAAGGTATAGGCAACTTGGCACGCTATCATGTTGGTTTCGTCAGAGTTGGTAACAGCAACCAACATATCAGCATCTTCCGCACCTGCTTCTCTTAAGATCCTTGGGTGAGAGCCATGCCCATTGACTACTCGTAAATCGAATTTATCTTGAAGTTGGCGTAAACGATCTGCATTAGTATCAACGACAGTAATATCATTATTCTCCCCGACAAGATTTTCAGCGAGAGTACCACCGACTTGACCAGCGCCTAAGATAATAATTTTCATCGTAATTTCTCAGAGTATTCGATTAACAAATAGAAAAGAAACGCAAGATCTTGATGATCTTGCGTTGAAATAGTAGCGTCTTTTAGATCCGATATCATCTTTTATCACAGGATCATATTTTTCTGATCAATGCATAAAAGAAACCATCGCCACCTTCCTCTTCTGGTAAACATTGATGTTGGTAATGGCATTGTGCATCTTTAGTTGATGTCAAAAATGCTTCAATTTGTTGTATGTTCTCTTCTGGAAGAATAGAACATGTAGCATAAACGAGTGTGCCACCAGATTTTAAGTATGGCCAAATAGCATGAAGAATTTCTTTTTGAATTTGAGCTAATTGCTCAATATCGTCATTACGACGAAGCCATTTGATATCAGGGTGACGGCGAATAACCCCAGTTGCTGAACATGGCGCATCAAGTAAAATGCGATCAAATTGCATACCTGCGCACCATTGCTCTGGATAACGTCCATCACCACTTTTGACGATTGCATTGAGTTTTAAACGAGTAAGATTTTCTTGTACCCGTTTCAAACGTTGTTCATCAATATCTACGGCTAAAACTTGAGCCTGGGGCGCTATTTCTAAAATATGAGTTGTTTTGCCCCCTGGCGCCGCACATAAATCGAGAATTTGTTCTTTATTTTCTGGTGCTAATAATTCAGCGCAACGTTGAGCCGAGCGATCTTGAATTGTTACCCAGCCATCTGCAAATCCTGGAAGAAGGTTAACGTTACATGGACTTTCTAAACGAATAGCAAAAGGATGGCTGTCATCAGCAATGGCTGAAATCTCATTATCTGTCAATAATACCAAATATTCTTCCCGTGAATGGTGTTGCTGGTTAACACGTAACCACATAGGTGGTTTTTGGTTATTGCCTTCAACAATACTCATCCATTGTTCAGGGTAGGCGTGCTTGAAACGGGCAAGTAACCATGATGGATGAAGAAAACGACTTTCACTATTTTGAAAACGTTCATTAAGGATATCTTGTTGGCGTTGAAACTGACGTAACACACCGTTAATTAAACCTTTTAACTGTGGTTTTTTTAGTGCAACAGCACCATTTACTGTTTCAGCGAGAGCTGCGTGGGGCGGAATACGTGTATAAAGAAGCTGATATAAACCCACCATAATGAGGTAGTGTAAAATGCGTTGTTTACCTTTTAATGGTTTATCCATGAGTTGCTGAATAATCCACTCTAATTGTGGTAATGTGCGTAATACACCAAAGCAAATTTCTTGTAATAGAGCTTTATCTTTATCTGAGATATTTTTTTGAAGTTCTGGTATTACAGCACTTAGAGATAAGCCTTGATCTAATACCTGATTAATTGCTTTTGCTGCAATGCTACGTAAGTTGTATGACGTTTTCATAATGAGTCAACGTTTAATATTGAGCGCCAGAGAAGTGTTACATTGGCGTGAAAAAAGGAAAACCCTGATAAGCATAAGTATCAGGGTTTAGAATTATTATTGAATGATTTTCCCAGGAGTGAACCAATCTCGCTTGGAGTTTAGGAAATCAGCAGAAGCCATAGGCTTTTTACCCGAAGGCTGTAATTCAGTAATATTTAGAATACCGTTACTGGTCGCAATATAAATACCTGTTTTATCTGCTTTTAATAAAGTTCCTACAGGTTGATTTGTATCATCTGCAATAACGTGTGCTTTCCATACTTTTACTGGCTGTTCGTCTAGCATAAAGAAGCTCATTGGCCATGGGTTGAAGGCTCTTATACAGCGCTCAATTTGTTCTGCTGATAATGACCAATCAATTTTTGCTTCTTCTTTAGATAATTTTTGGGCGTAATTCGCTAAACTATCATCTTGTTTTTCGGCTTTTATTTTACCTGATGTAATCAGGTCTAGTGTAGTCGTTAGAGCTTTAGGGCCGAGTTCTGCTAGTTTTTCATAAAGTGACGCACTAGTGTCTTCATTTGTAATTGGACATGATGCTTTATACAGCATATCACCTGTGTCTAAACCAACATCCATTTGCATAATTGTGACACCCGTTTCTTTATCTCCCGCCCATAAAGCGCGTTGAATAGGTGCGGCGCCACGCCATTTAGGAAGGAGAGAACCATGTACATTTAGACAACCTAAACGAGGAATTTCAAGAACAGCTTTAGGTAAGATCATCCCATATGCCACAACAATCATAATGTCAGCTTGTTGTTCTATAATCCATGCATGGTTCTCTTCTGGTTTTAAAGAGGCCGGTTGATAAACAGGAATATCATGAGTTAACGCCAGTTCTTTAACTGGGCTAATAGTCAGTTTCTTACCTCTTCCTGCGGGTTTATCTGGAGGAGTCATTACTCCCACCACACGATGTTGGGTTGATAACAATGCAGCTAAATGTCGAGCCGCAAAATCGGGTGTTCCCGCAAAAATAATACGTAATGAATCAGACACGTTTTCTTCCTGTTTCAATTTAACTGTTACTGTCCTGCTTTAGCTCTTTTTTTATCTAACTTGTCAAGTTTCTCAACTTTTTGACGGATACGTTGGCGTTTTAATGGAGATAAATAATCTACAAATAGTTTACCAACTAAATGATCCATTTCATGTTGAATACAGATAGCTAATAAGTCATCAGCTTCTAATTCAAAAGGCTGGCCATTGTAATCAAGCGCTTTTACTTTTACGTGCTCAGCACGAGGAATAAAAGCACGTTGTTCTGGGATAGATAAACAGCCTTCTTCTATACCAGTATCGCCTTCGGCATCAAGAAGCTCAGGATTTATTAATACCAGTCTTTGGTCTCTTGTTTCAGAGACATCAATGACGATTATGCGCTGGTGGATATCCACTTGTGTCGCAGCTAAACCAATACCTTCTTCTAAATACATCGTTTCAAACATATCATCGATGATTCTTTGAATTTCGGCATCAACTTTTTCGACTGGTTTTGCAATCGTGCGAAGGCGCTCGTCTGGATAATGTAATACGTGTAACACTGCCATAATTTATTCGGACTGTTTCTAAAATGTGAATAGGATTTAACGTCTATTCTAGACATTTATTATCTAGATTGACAGTATTTGGTGTGTTTAGCACTCATCCTGTTTGCTAAAAACAACATTAGGATAATGCTGCATGGATGCAAGAGAAATATGGATAAGGCTTAATGCTGTTTCAAGGTTACCGATTAATAAAGCAATTCAAATTGCAAAGTATTTACAATCAGTCTCACAACTAAATTATAGACAATTAAAAAGTTGTGGCTTGTCAGAACAGCAAAGTCATCAATTTTTAAGACTTCATGCAGATGCTGTCAATAATACATTAAAGTGGTTAGATAAAAATGAATCATCATTATTAACTATTACAGATTCAGATTACCCACCTTTATTAAAGCAAATATCATCACCACCGCTTTTGCTTTTTGTTGCAGGAAATCGAAAACATTTAATAAGCACACAAATTGCATTAATAGGTAGTCGAAATGCAACAGCATACGGCAATAAATGGGCGACTTACTTCGCACAAGAACTAGTAAAGAAAGAATTTACTATTACGAGTGGGTTAGCTCAAGGTATTGATGGAATAGGACATCGAAGTGCATTAAAGAATAATGGTGTCACTGTTGCCGTACTTGGAAGTGGTTTAGAACATATTTATCCCTCATTCCATCGTACTCTTGCAACACAAATAAAAGAGTCTGGCCTTCTAATTTCTGAACATTTACCAATGACTCCGCCTTTAGCACGTCATTTCCCTCAACGTAATCGAATTATTAGTGGGTTAAGTGCTACATTACTCATTATTGAAGCCGGGATTAAAAGTGGTTCTTTGATTACAGCCAACTATGCATTGCAACAAGGTAAGGAATTATTTGTTTTACCAGGGCTATTAGGAGATATTCATTTTGAAGGAAATCATCAACTGATTAAGCAAGGTGCAAATTTAGCATCTTCACCAGATGATATTTTAGAATATTTAAATAGTTCATTGCAGTGGCTTACTAGTGATTATGAATCCCCACAAGAGTCGATAGTCGAAAAGTTTATACAGGTTCCTGAGAATAAAAAAAAGGATGTTCAAATAGATCCACTGACACCAAATCAACAACAAGCAATTGATATGATATTACCCTTTTTACGTTTTAATGAAATAGTACCCATTGATGTTATTGCTCATGATAGTGGATTATCAACATCTGAATTAGCTCCTCTTTTATTAGAACTTGAGCTTATAGAAAAAGTCGTTATTGTGGCTGGTGGCTATACTCGATTGGAATAAGTGTATGAGGTAAAACAATGGCAAAAAATATGCCGTTTACACAGCACCCTAAACAGGAAAAATGCCCTGAATGTGGTAGTGAATTGGTCATGAAAAATGGTGGTCATGGCCCTTTTCTAGGATGTTCTGCTTATCCTGAATGCCATTATATAAAAACATCAAAGCCGCAAGGTGATGGTCAAATTATAAAAGTATTAGAAGGGCAACCTTGTCAATGTTGTGGCGCAGATTTAGTGTTGCGCCAGGGTAAATTTGGAATGTTTATTGGTTGTAGTAATTACCCAGAATGTGAACACATAGAACAAATTGATAAACCAGATGAAACTATTATTCCTTGTCCTCAATGTGAAAAAGGAAAACTATTACAACGTAAGTCTCGGTTTGGTAAAACATTTTATGCTTGTAACCAATATCCAGAATGTCAATTTGTGTTAAATAATAAACCTGTTAATGGCGAGTGTGAGTATTGTCATTATCTATTATTGATGGAAAAAAGGTCTTCTCAGGGAGTAAGATTAGTGTGCGCCAGCAAATTATGTGGGAAGCCGCAAACAAAAAGAGAAGAACATGAATAACGAAGCATCACCTGTAAACAACACTATTATAGAAGCACTACAAAATAATAAAGTTATCGCATATCCAACAGAGGCTGTATTCGGGGTCGGTTGTGATCCTGATAGTGAACACGCTGTTATGGACTTATTAGCATTAAAACAACGTTCAATTGAGAAAGGATTAATTTTAATTGCTGATAATTATGAGCAACTAAAACCTTACATTGATGATAGTGCATTAACACATACTCAGCGAGACAGAATGTTTGCATCTTGGCCAGGGCCAGTTACATGGGTTATTCCCGCCAAATCAACGACACCAAAGTGGTTAACTGGCAAGTTTTCTTCTTTGGCTGTGAGAGTGACTGACCATGCGATTGTTAAAGAGCTATGTTTAACTTATGGAAAACCTTTAGTTTCGACTAGCGCTAATTTAAGTGGATTGCCACCATGTCGTACGGTTGAAGAAGTAAGAGCACAATTTCAGGATATCATTCCTATTGTTGAAGGCGATGTTGGCGGTAGACAAAATCCTTCAGAAATTCGAGATGCATTAACGGGTGAACTATATCGACAAGGGTGATTTTGATGGAAAAATATTTAGTGATGGGAAATCCTGTCGAACATAGCCAATCACCTTTCATTCATCAGTTTTTTTCAAAACAAACTGGAATAGAGTATGGCTATGGACGTTTACTTGTTCCTTTGAATGAATTTGATAAAACAGCGTCTCAGTTTTTCGCGAATGGGGGACGAGGTGCTAATGTTACCGTCCCTTTTAAAGAAGATGCTTTTCGTTTTGTTGATAAATTGACAGATAGAGCAAAAGGATGTGGTGCTGTTAACTCTATTGTTAAACTGGATGATGGCACTCTTCTTGGTGATAATACCGATGGACAAGGGCTTATTTTGGATTTAGCCAGACTTGATTTTATTGTACCTGGCAAAGTTAGCTCCGTTTTGGTGATTGGCGCTGGTGGTGCAACGAGAGGAATATTGCTTCCATTACTTGATTATGATTGTGATATTACCTTGACCAATCGTACATTCGCCAAAGCTGAGCAACTGGTAAAAGAATTTGGTCAATTTGGTACAATTAGAGCGATAGCCCCCGAAGATGTTGCTGATAAACATTATGATTTAATCATAAATGCATCTGCATCTAGCATGATTAATGATTTACCACCTATCCCTAATGATGTGTATGGTTTTGAAACAGCTTGCTACGATCTTTATTATCAAGCAGGAATGACATCATTTTTATACAATGCATTAAAACATGGCAGCACACGTTTATCCGATGGATTAGGTATGCTGGTAGGGCAAGCAGCCTATGCATTTGAACTATGGTATGAGCGTGTGCCAGATATTAATCCTGTTTTAACTGTATTAAGAGAAAAATTGAATCAATGAACCAGTCTATTCAATTTCCAGATCGTGAAACATGGCTAGCTGAGAGTAATTGTGTTCTGTTTCCTGTTATGATCAATGGAATGCTTTTTAATTGTCAAATTACAGAGCAAGAGCTTATTGAGCGTTTTGGTGTTGGAGACGGAATTTTATTATTTAAACAAAATCGTTGGGACATTGAAGAAGAATTTGAAGAGCTGATTACTGAATATGAGTTATCAACTCTTCATCCTATTTATTCTTTATCAATGGCTGATTGATGAGTATCTAAATAATTATTTTTCCACCCAACATAATTATTAGCAGAATAAATAAAGTGCTCTATTTCTTCTGATGAGAGTGGACGGATTTTTTTAACAGGGCTACCTAAGTAAAGAAAACCACTCTCAAGCCGTTTTCCTGGTGGAACTAAACTGCCAGCACCAATCATGACATCATCTTCAATAATTGCACCATCAAGTAAAATAGATCCCATTCCAACTAACACTCGATTACCTATTGTGCATCCGTGTAACATTGCTTTATGTCCAACAGTAACATTATCACCAATAATAAGAGGGAAACCTTCAGGATCATTGTGAGAAATATGAGTGACATGAAGAACGGAACCATCTTGGATATTTGATCTTTCTCCAATGCTTATGTAATTCACATCACCTCGAATAACCACCATCGGCCAGATACTGACATCTTTACTAATGCGTACATCGCCGATGACTGTTGCAGTCTCGTCGATAAAAACATCTTTACCAATAGAAGGTGAAAGGTTTAAGTAGTTCCGAATTGTTGATTTCCCCATAATTTGCCTCGTACTTGATTTTGCTTTGTATATAAGAAAAGCATAGCAGTGGATAGGGGGAGTTGACGAGAGAATGATCCTTGCTATTCGTTACTATGAAGATCGAAAATACGATACTAAAAGTAGAAGCAGAGCAATTAAGCATGATTGATAGAATATACCGAATAGACAATAAAAAGATAAGGCGTATATTTTTTGTACTTAAAAGGTGTTTTTAGTATCAAAAATAGACGCAAAGTTCAAAAAGAGAACGAACAGAAAAAAAATTGAAATAAACACTTGCGCTAATCCGAGATCTCCCTATAATGCGCATCCACTGACCGACGATGAGCTGACAACAGCCACGAAGGACAGCGAAGAGAAAAGAAAAAAGTTTGAAAAAACTCTTGACT
>NZ_PENV01000030.1:0-26531 GCF_003144375.1 Proteus genomosp. 4 str. ATCC 51469 | reverse complement strand
ACCGCTTCTTGCTTAAACTCAGTAGTATAAAATCTATTTGTTCGTTTTTTCATTTAACACCTCAATAATTGGATTATATTCCATTATTAAAGTGTCCTGTTTGATTAAAGCAGATCAGTAGCGAAAGCGATTGTAATACAAGCCACTTTCTTTATCTTCATATTGTCCGACAAAAGGAAAATGACATTCGGTATATTCAGGGTCGTTATCGGCATAATCATCATGAGATTGCCAAAAGGCCATTTGTCCCCAGGTATTTAATCGATCTGCCCAGCTAACAATCCCTTTTTCGCTAAAGATTTCTCGTGGGGTGCCTTGATGGTCAGTGACCACATAATGCAATTTTCCGCATTGATAACGGGCTGTGGGAGTGATTTCATTGGGCTGGTAGAGCCACTGAATTTGCGGATCATAAGCGGGCGTACCATCGGCATAAATCGGAGTTTCCTGCACCATCTGATAGCCAGAGCACAGGTAATCAACACGCTGAACACGTTTATTTTTAAACGGTGAATTGGGCGGTGAAATAGGACGATTATCGACCACCTTACTTTTACTGAGGCGTCGCCCAAAAGCATCGTAAGTGTAACGCCAGCATTCCCCTTCAGGGTTAAAACAGGCAACAAGTTGATTAAGCGTATTCCATTGGTAATACCACGTTTTTGCTCGAAAACCGTGTTGATGAACCACTTTTGGGGTTAATCGACCATTAATATCGTAGTGATAATCTTGGTAGCCTTTAGCGGTGATACGGCGAGTGACACGGCCTTTTTGTAGCTGTTGTGCCAGTTGTAAAAAGGCACCTTGTGCATCAAACGGAATAAACTGGTGCTCTGTGATATTGAGATTGTTATCGTACTGAAACTTTTCGCTTTGGCGTTCAAACTGGTTGCTGTATTGGGTTTCAATAATTTGGTCGTTGGCGTTATAGCGGTATTGTGTGCGGTTCCAACGCGCATCATCGATATTGACCAGATTAAAAGCTTTATCGTATTGATAACCTCGAAGAACATCGGTCGACATCGGGGGTTGAAGCGGATTATCGTGTAGGGATTGTAAAAAGGACTCCGTTCCTCGTCCTGCACGTTGATGTGCTAATAATTATATAACATAATTAATTTTATATTAATAATTTAATTTATTTTGAGGAGCTAATAATTTAGCTCCAACTCATTAATAAAAAACTATTTTTTTTTGTGATTTTCGTTTAGTAATAAAATAGCATTATTTTTGATTTTTTCATTTTTTGACTTAGAAAGAATTTTTAATTTTTCTATTGCATTTTCATTTCCTATACTATTTATTCCCCTAATACATTTTATAGCTAGTGAATAGTTGTCATCAAAATCTAAATATTCTAGATTTAAATTGGATGCTAAATATAAAACATCAACACTTGATGGACTTTTATATGCTTGTAAAAGTCTTGCTAAATCCTCATGCTTATAATGCCATTTTTCAAGAATTAATTTTTCCAACAAATAAATACAGACATATTTATATTTAATGACATCACCAAGATATAAAATACAATCGAGAAATTCCGAATCTTTTTTTTCAATGGATAAATCTAATTCATGACAAATATCAATAATACCAAATTTTTTTGTATATTCTTGAATTAAATTATCTTTATTTATTTTTTTTCTCATATATAGCTCTATTAAATTTATTTTTTCTTTTATCATATGGTTTAATCCTTTTTTATTTCCTTTAATTTTTCAAATCTTTTAATATTATCATTAAATATTTCTAATGCTTTACCTTTACCAAGACCAATGTTGATTTGTTCACCCTCAGCTTTAAAATAAGCATTAAACTTATTCCACCCTTTGCTAATAATAGGCATATCAGGGTAGGTTTCTCTTGTTGCTTTAGATATATCTCTAACACCGATATTTTCTAAGGCTTTTGTTGTTCCTGGTTTTAAATCAAAACGTACTAATATTCCTGTATAACTTTCAGAAAATCCTAATGTGGGGGATAAAAATGTTTCAGATGTTGGTTTCAATTGATTTTTGTTTATTAAATGCTCATAGTGAGCAGATGACATTGAACGATAAAAACTTTCAACCTCTCCTTTATTCCCCTGACCACCCGCCAACCCAAACGGATCTACCCACCCAGTTGGACAATGCACATACCCATACGGATTAAAGCCACCTAATAATCCGATAGGATCAGGCGAAATATATTGCCCAGTGCCCTTATCATAGTAGCGAAAGCGATTGTAATACAAGCCACTTTCTTTATCTTCATATTGTCCCGCAAAACGAAAATGGCATTCGGTATATTCGGGGTCGTTATCGGCATAATTATCATGAGATTGCCAAAGCGCCATTTGCCCCCAGGTATTTAACCGTCCCGCCCAGCTTACAATCCCTTTTTCGCTAAAGATTTCTCGTGGGGTGCCTTGATGGTCAGTGACGACATAATGCAGTTTTCCACGTTGATAACGGGCTGTGGGAGTGATTTCGCCGGGTTGATAGAGCCACTGAATTTGCGAATCATAAGCGGGAGTACCATCGGCATAAATCGGGGTTTCTTGCACCATTTGGTCGCCAGACCACAGGTAATCAACACGCTGAACGCGTTTATTTTTAAACGGTGAATTGGGTGGTGAAGTAGGGCGATTATCGACCACCTTACTTTTACTGAGTCGTCGCCCAAAGGCATCGTAAGTGTAACGCCAGCATTCTCCTTCAGGATTAAAACAGGCAATAAGTTGATTAAGCGTATTCCATTGGTAATACCACGTTTTTGCTCGAAAACCGTGTTGATGAACCACTTTTTGCGTTAATCGACCATTAATGTCGTAGTGATAATCTTGATAACCTTTGGCAGTGATACGGCGTGTGACACGGCCTTTTTGTTGCTGTTGTGCCAGTTGTAAAAACGCACCTTGTGCATCAGATGGAATAAACTGATGCTCTGTGATATTCAGGTTGTTATCGTACTGAAACTTCTCACTTTGGCATTCAAACTGGTTGCTGTATTGCGTTTCAACAATTTGGTCGTTGGCGTTATAGCGGTATTGTGTGCGGTTCCAGCGGGCATCCTCAATATTGACCAGATTAAAGGCTTTATCGTATTGATAACCTCGGTGAACATCGGTCGATATTGGCGGTTGAAGTGGATTATCGTGTAGCGATTTAAAAAAGGACTCCGTTCCCCGTCCTGCACGTTGATGCGCTAATAACCCAGTGGCGGTGTAATGGCTGGAGTTGGCAAAACCCGCTTGGCTTTGACGTAAAAACTCTTGCCCTAAGGCGTTATAACTAAATTGTAAGGGTGCATGTTGATTGACTTGCAGGGAAGTCAGTTCATGAAGTTGACCGAAAGCATAATTAAGTTCACGCTCACCAAAGCGGGTTTGGGTGAGAATATCGTGCTCCTCATCCCATTGGTGCGTAATCTCTTGTCCATTAATGCGCTCACAACACAAATGCCCTTGGTTGTCATACTCAAATTCCACCACCGAATCAGGATTGGTGGCACGAATAAGTTGTAAACGTTCATTGTATTGATAAGTGGTTGTGGAAAGGCATTTATGCTCAATCTCATCGGCAAACCAAATGCTTTGTTCGGTGACTAACCCTGTCTCATCATAATGATAACGGAGCTCATGATTATCAGGGTAACGAGTCGCAATACGCCGCCCTAAGCGGTCGTAGCGATATTGAATTTCACGTCCAGCAAAATCCACTTCACGAATGATTTGACCGGCTTTATCGCGCTCATAAGAATAGACATCGCCAGTGGCGTTGATGACGTTTTTGAGTCGTGTAAGTGAGTCATATTCAAAGCGAATTTCCGTCCCATCAGGGCGTATGGTGGCGAGTAATAAATCAAAGGGGCCATAGCGATAGCGCGTGGTTTTGCCTTCGCCATCGGTGACAGCAACAACCCGGCGTTCGCTGTCATATTCAATATGTTGATGGATATCATCAGGCAATAAAATATCGCTGAGACTGCCGTTAACACCATCATGCTCTTTACTGTATTGATAGCGAGTGGTGTGGTTTAGTGCATTAGTCACTTGTAGTAAGCGACCTAACTCATCACTTTGGTATTCCGAGCTATGTTGATAAGGGTTGGTGCTTTTTATTAATTGATTAGCTGGGTTATATTCATAGTGCCACTGTGCACCATTTGGCTGAATAGCTTTAAGTAGTTCACCATGTTGGCTATATTCATAGGCTTGTTGGCGACCTTGTGGATCGGTAACTGCGGTTAAATTACTTTTGTCATCGTAGGTGAGTTGCCATTTATCGCCAAAGGGGGAGACATAGCAGGTGAGTTGCCCATCGTCATTATATTCATAACCCACTTTACGGCCGTCAGGTAGATGGATTTGTGCTAGAAGCCCATCAGCGTGATAAACATATTTTGTAGTTTCTCCAAGATCATTGGTTTCACTGACTTTTCGATGATCTTGCCACTGTGTTCGAGTCTCTCGACCTAAAGGATCGAGTACACGAATAACTTGCTGATCTTCATTGTAATAATAGCGAGTTTGACCACCTTCATTATCAATATAAGTATTGATAGCTAAGGCATCGTCATATAAAAAGCGATCACACCAATAACCACTTTCTGAATAGGTTTTGATGACACGGCCTTGCGTATCATATTCAAGCGTTAACTCAGTTTGGTCAGTATCGCGCCAACTTGTCATCCAACCTTGGGCGGTATAAGTATGGAATAAGTGGTTTTGCTGAAAGGCATCACATTCACTTAAATAGCCCTGTTTATCGTATTGACAAGAGACTAAGCGCTGGACTTTTGAATCGAAGGTGTAATCAATAAATTGTAATTTATCATATTGATAATGCAGATTTATTTGAAAACCATCATAACGAATAAGTTGGTTTAATTGTCCTTTATCGTTATATCTGAAATGAAGTGATAATCCTTGCAAGTTGCTGATTTTTATCAGCCGATAATGTGACGATTTTGCGGTTTGTGCTTCAAAGTAATAAAGGCGTTGATGGCGATTATCACGTATCCACAATCCCGTTTTTTTATTACCTAACAGTAAGTAATGAGGAACACGTTGGTTACGTGAGCACACTTCATCGGAAGGAGTCAAAAAGGTATAATGGTTGCCATCTGGATCTTGAAAATCAACACTGCCATGATGTAGTGTTAACGACATTGACCAGTTATCTCCCCATTTACTGCCAAAAAGCCCTTTAGGTGATTGGGTAGAATAGTAAGCCCTATTGAGTTCAATAGGTAAAAGGCCGGGGATCGAAATAACAGGCCAAATCTGGATAAAGTCCCCACTCACTAAATCAACGGGATCACCTTCAGTATTTTTCTTTTGGTTATCTTGGCTTTTCCCTGTATCAGAGCTCTGGGTATTGCTTTTTTCATCATTAACTTTAGTTGATGGTGTGTCTGTTTTAGGCGTATCGGTTGTTGCAGGCTTTTCTTTGATGATTGCACCTGAGTCTGGTTTTGCACTTTCTGTGGGTTTAGGTGCAACCTCGGTGGAGGGTTTTGCATTATCAACAGGATCAATTGGTTTTTCTGGTGCTTTATTTATTGGTGTTGTGTCTGGCTTGATATTATCTACGTTGGTGATTGGTTTTTCTTTTGAAGCTGTTTTTGCTGTTGTTAAATCAATATTTCCAATGGTAGCATCAAGATCTCTACGTGCTTGATTAGATTTTGAAAAAACAGCTTTCGAACCATGCTTAAATACTCCCAAAATTCCTGTCATTAAGCTGGCACCTTCATAAAGCAGAGCTCCGCCTTTCTCTGCTTCACTTTCTAGCGTTGCTTTAATTTCACTAAAGTTGACATTTTTTGCTTTTTCAGTTTGACTTATTGCCTGCTGAGCTTGATTTTTCGCTATATCATCAAAACCAAATACTTTAGCAACAATTGCATTTCTTGCTGATGTTATCGCTGAGTAAAAATAGGAGACTGACGTTAAACCTTCCGCCATTTCAACGCCATCATTATAAAATTGCTTTATGGCACCTTTAGCACCTTCATCGGGATGGACAATAGCCTCTCCCATATTATTAAAGGCTTTATAAACTTGCTGGGTAGCTTCTGAAGGAGGAGAGTTTTGTGGTGATGAGTGAGTAATACTTCCCGCTACTGTTGCTGCTATTTTTTCATCATTATTTTCAGCAGAAACGACAGTGTTGGCTTCTTCAGGTGTCTTTCCATTAGAAGAAGGAACATGTGTAATAATACCTTCAGTATTACCATTAGGCTGAACTTCATCTATTGATACTGAGCTAAATAATTGTGTAGAGGGAGGTAAGTTATCAAGATGGTATTTCTTAATTATTTCATCATATGTTTCGTAATCAACATAGTAAATAGGGTGGCTTGGCGGTAAATTTCCTTTACTATCAAGTACTCTTATTTCTACATTATCACTCGATAAAGTAGCATGAAAATACATTTCCTGACCTGATGGTAAACCAATATAACTAGTACTACGGATATCGTCATTTGTGCTGGATATTACATGACCTTGGGGGAGGCTATCGTCTGATTTTAAAGCATTCCCCCATTGCTTATCAAAAGTATCAATATCAGTGTAATTATTTTTTTTACCCACTTCTGGTACTTCATAGACTAGATAAGTTTTCATAATCGATCTTCCTTGTTACTTCCCATTCATCCAAAACTTATCCCCATGACGTAAAATGGGTTTTTTATTGACCTTAACGCTTTTCGAGTGCTCTTTGGGGTAACACTTACCCGCCACGGTGCCACTTTTTATCCCTTTTGCTGCGCCTGCTTCATCACCCATTGTGGTGGGAATAACACTTTGATTAAGAACAACAATAGGGTGGTTATTTGCTCTAACTGTAGGCACTGAGCCGACAGCAGTTTCGAGTTTTGCCACAACGGGATAAGGGATCGGAGGAGTTGAAGGTCCTATTGGTGTTTTGCAAACATCGGGAATTAGACTAATAACGAGCCAAGCATCTTGTTGTCTTGCAATATAATTATCAGCCATGAGTTTGCTCCTGTTGTGGTTGGGCAAAACGCACTAAAGGTGCATCAGGATTGATTTCAAAACGCGCTTCACAAACGCGAATAGGAAGTGATACTTCAAAAGCTAATCGATAAGTCAGTGCAAGTTGCTGTTTTTCAGCATCAATAACAAGCGTGTCTAAATTCAATTTGATAGGAATAAACAAGCCATCTTGCATACGCAATAAAACAAAAGGGCGATGCTCAGGTAATGTGGTTTGCAAATAACCTTGAGGGGTTAAATTCTCTAATTTCAATGTGAAATTAGTTTTTGGGTAAGGAATTTGTTGGTCAGCGGGTGCACCATTCCAATATTGAAAATCAAAATCATAAGGTAAATACGGATGGCGAGAATTAACCCATTCATCATCATAAGTACCTGCTAATAAACGGCGCGGTAACCATGCTCGACCAATAACACCAAAACCAGCGGGCTGCTGTTGAAAAGTGCTAGCATTGAGTTGCTGATTAATCCAATCAGCCGTAATGGGGGGGCTTAATGATTCAATTTGAGGAGCTGAAAATGAGGTAATACCTTTTGCTTGCAGATACCACGGAGTGATAAATCCTAAGCCTAATGGATTATATTCATAAGCAGCGTGTGCAATAGGCGCTGATTCACCCTCGGGATGATTAACACGCACTGATTCAGGTAATAAATTTTCTTTATTTAATGTGTGTTGTAATTGTTCATCGGCATAGATCTTATTTTCACCCCCAAAAGCATAACGATAATCTATTGGTAATTGTCGTATTGGTTTAGGTCGTGTTAATTGCCACGATTTTTTTTGCTCGTCATAAATGAATTGCCGAACACCTGTGCAACGTAATGGTTTATAAAGTAAGGTGTTTTTTTCTGCATCCATTAAGGTGACAGATGCGATAATCGACTCGCTAGGAATGCCATTAGGTGCATACGCCATTCCTTTTATGATCACATCACAAAAAGGCTTAAAAGGCGCTAAATCACTTTCATAAAAAACAGAAGACGTATTAATGGTTGATACATACTCATCCTGTAAAATCAGCGGAAATTTTGTTGAAAGGTGAGTCTGGTAAATCCCCGTTTCTGTTGTGGGCAGTAAGTCGTAACCCACTTTCATCACGACAACATGATGTTCAATATCTGAGGTATCTAACATCTTATAGTTCATTACTGAAAACGGGGTTAAGTTGCGAAATTCCATTTTCACCTTCTTAATTCAAGTCAATATCTTTGCCCGTGATCTGCACCGGACCTGAGGCTTCAAAACTAAATTCCGTACCATTAATGGTGATATGGCCTGCACTATCCATTCTTAACACGCTGGCACCGCAACGCAGCTCAAGGGCATCACCTGCATCGATGGCTAACGTATTGCCCACACTGATTTTTTTATGTTGACCGACGGTTTCGGTGTTATTTTCATTGATGGTTTCAGTCCGATTACCTTTTACCTGCATCTCTTGATTTTTATCGATGATCTCAGCGTGGCTATTGAGTACATGCGTGGTGCGATTGTTGAGCACTACCGTATTCATATCCTTCTGTGCATGAATAAAAATCTCCTGCTTGCCACCCGCATCTTCAAAGCGCAGTTCGTTAAAACCATCGCCTTTATGGGTTTTGGTTTTGATTGTTGTGCGGGTCATATTTTCAGGGAATTTCAGCGGGGGTGCGTTGCGACCGTTATAGGTGCACCCTGTGATAATCGGTCTATCAATATCGCCATTAAGATAAGAGACAATGACTTCTTGCCCGATGCGCGGTACAGCAGAAAAACCATAGCCATTACCATTCCAGCCCATCGCTACACGTACCCAGCACGAAGCACTGTGATCGGGCTTGCCATAGCGATCCCAATGAAAATAGACTTTTACGGCACCCACTTCATTGACATATATCTCTTCACCCGGAGGGCCTACCACCGTGGCAACTTCATCGCCATCCGCCGTCGGTTTGTAATGATGCGGTGGTCGCCATTCTTGCGTACCAGGAATAAACTCGACACTATTAGAAAGCTGTGTACCTTCGCCACCGCTGTTATCTGCTAACGGCTGTACGCCATGATGCGAAACTTGAATAACTTGCCAGTTATCATTCATCATTAAACTAGGGTGATTGCTCAGCGAGAAAATCTTGCCCGGCATTAAGGCAAAACAGTTGGTGCTGGCACGTCCAACACGACTGCCGTTGCGCAGTTGTTCAAAACGAATGGCAGTGAAAGGGGCCGCTTGTGCATCTTCTTGAAAGCGTCCATAGCTTTCGAACACGCTATGTTGACCACCTTTTTCTAATTTGGCTTGATGCGCTAATGGGTAAGAAGGGCGGATAAAGTTATTGTCTTTTTGAATGGTTTCATCCACACAGAGATATTCGCCGTATTGCCATGTAGTCGCGGTACTATCTGTAATATCGCTTTCAGCTTGCGGGTTATAGGTCAGGTGAATGCCTGCCGTCATGCCCATATGTTCATCGCTATAAAACAGTTGGTTCTCTTCAAACCAAAAGTTAATCCCTTCCTCAAAGGCTAAACGGCACCAAAACGCATAGGCAGATTCTCGTTTTTGCGTGGTATAGGGGCGTTTCTGGTGTAAATCATCACGATAAAATTTGCTGTCGGCTTTGATATGGGCTTCTTCTAACAGCGTTTTTAAAATATCAGGCACTTTTTTATGCTGGAAAATACGACTGTCTTGATTAAGCGTCATCACCCACATTTCAGGGCGAATATCAAAGTGATACCACGTTTTTACACCATCGGTATTACCTTGCACGGCACCGGCTAAGATCCCACGTACAGTCCGGATTTCGTTACCATTACGCTTAACAGTTAAAGATGAAGCCACACCCAATAGCGATTGAAAATCGATAAAAGGCAAAGTGGTGACTGCGCTAATTGACAGTGAAAATAAACGTGATAACCCTTCGTTTAAATTAAATTCCGTGACTTGAAAAGTGCTTTCAGGCAAGCCAGCAATTTGGCAGGTAAAAACCAAACCAGAAGGCGATACCGCGCCTAATAGCGAATCTAACAGTTGTGCATAGGCTTTATTTTTAGCCAATCCTTCAGAGAAGGTCAGCCCCGGTACATCGTCGTTATTTATTCCACCGGCAAAACCGCCACCGGGAATAAGCGATGAGGCTTGAGAGGCCATTGACGAGGCTTGCGAAAGCCCTTGTTGTTCCGTTTGAGCTGTGGCGAGCGTTTGCTGAGTAGAGGCCGAAAGTGTCGATGTTGCTTTAGCAATCGCTAGATCCTGCGCTTTATTGAGCGCCTTCTTTTTTAATCCACCAAGCTGAGAGGTGAGATTATTTTTTTTATCTTTCGCAAACATCTTTCGCTCCAATATCCACTGAGCAAGCTACCGCTTGTTTTATCCATTAAGAAAATACAAAGAAACACCCACACACTTTGGTGTGTAGGTGAAAAGAAGGATTAACCTTCGAGTGGCGCACGCCAGTCGTCAGAGCCAGAAGTACCTGCAACCGTGTGTTCCCAATCAATTTTGCGATAAGACAGGGAGACTTCGATCAGTTGTGTGAAGTCTGATTTGGCCGGATCTTGGCAGTGTGGCATTTGGCAATCGATGTTGACGATAGTCGCATCGGTTAATGTGGTGGTGAAGAAATGCTCTTGTTTCCCTTCAACCGAAGTGCGATACCATTTTAAGGTCGTTTTTGGCAGCATTTCGCCCGACGCTAATGCGTTATACAGCAGAGGAACGGCTTTGTTTAATGCCACAGTGAAACGGAATGGTTTATGGGCGCGTTGACCTGAAGGCTGACCTGATTGTGGATCAGTCGGCACGGTGACTACGTGAGAGAATGCTTGCACCAGCATTTCATCTTCGTGGCCTTGAACATAAATATTACCGACGGATTCCGCGGTAAATGCACCCGCAGTGATGTTACCTTGGGTTTTCCCTTCGATAGAGATATAGCATGGAGTTGGCATGGCAAGTCCTTAATTTACAGTGAGTAATCGTTTCTCAACAAAATCATTTTGTTGAAGTCCTTTCGATAAAAATCAGCCAGTGCGCACTGCGATTTGATAAGAGTAGCTTAAGTAATTTTGGAAGGAAGTAAAGAAAGGGGTAGAGAGAGAGGGCGTTGTATCCTCGTAGGATAAGTGACTTAGCGTAAAATAATTGTTCACACGATATTTACTACTTTCGTTTCTTATAATAAGTGTATTTATTTATACAATTCCCTTTCGTAAATGTCCGAAATCTCGCTAAAGCCAGTCCGTTCTAATGTACATGGATTTTTAATATGTAACAAAATGTGTATTTTGTTTCAAGTTGTAACAATGTTGATTTATAAGGAAAAATTAAGGTCTATTTTACAAAAGTAATCAAAAAAAGACTTATCTTGTTATTGGTTTAAAAATGAACACTTAAAATTTGGTTATACAAAGAGATAAATATAATCTTAAGTATGGTCATTTCAACTACCTCCTTATTTTCTTCTGAATCACTATCAAATAACCAGCCCATTGTTATATTTCTTATCATTATCTCCTTTTTATATACCCAACTTATTATCTTAGTAACATTAGTAATTTTGTGGATTATTTGTTAATCAATTTATTTAATTCAACTTATTTATTTGTAATTTGAATGTGTAATAACGTGATGTTTAACAAGTGGGTTGTAGCTCTTTAATAGTAGAAAATTTTATATATTGATGAAAAAACCAAGAAAACAACTAGTTTGATATGCTCTAATCTTACTTAATTGACTTAAATAATCGATAAAAAACAAAATGATAATTAATCCCCTTCTTTGTATAAGTAAATTAAATAGTACGGATTTTTAAGAAAAAAACAGATGAAAAAGTTTACAAATACTTTACTAATAGTTTACAAATGAAATAAGATATCGTTATTGTTTTAATGCTAATAATTCATTGAGTAAAAGGAACGAGTAAAATGGCGATATCTAGAAGAAAATTTATCATTGGTGGAACAGTCGTGGCTGTAGCGGCTGGTGCGGGAATTTTAACACCAATGTTAACTCGCGAAGGGCGCTTTGTTCCGGGTACACCAAGACATGGTTTTGTTGAAGGTACGGAAGGGGCTTTACCAAAACAAGCGGATGTTGTTGTTATTGGTGCGGGTATTCTCGGTATTATGACGGCCATTAATCTTGTGGAACGTGGTTTATCTGTTGTGATTGTAGAAAAAGGTAATATCGCGGGTGAGCAATCTTCTAGATTCTACGGTCAAGCAATTAGCTATAAAATGCCTGACGAAACATTCTTATTACACCATTTAGGTAAATATCGCTGGCGTGAAATGAATGCAAAAGTAGGTGTTGATACCACTTATCGTACACAAGGCCGTGTAGAAGTTCCTCTTGATGAAGAAGATTTAGTAAACGTAAGAAAATGGATTGACGAAAGAAGTAAGAATGTTGGCTCAGATATTCCATTTAAAACCAGAATTATTGAAGGGGCTGAATTAAATCAACGTCTTCGCGGTGCAACAACAGATTGGAAAATTGCAGGCTTTGAAGAAGATTCAGGTAGCTTCGATCCAGAAGTTGCAACCTTCGTTATGGCTGAATACGCTAAAAAAATGGGCGTTAGAATTTACACTCAATGTGCGGCTCGTGGCTTAGAAACACAAGCGGGTGTGATTTCTGACGTTGTAACAGAGAAAGGTGCAATTAAAACTTCTCAAGTTGTTGTTGCTGGTGGTGTTTGGTCACGCCTATTTATGCAAAATCTCAATGTTGATGTGCCAACACTGCCTGCATATCAGTCTCAACAGTTAATCAGTGGTTCACCAACAGCACCGGGTGGCAACGTTGCTTTACCGGGCGGTATTTTCTTCCGTGAACAAGCTGATGGTACTTACGCAACTTCTCCTCGTGTTATTGTGGCTCCAGTAGTGAAAGAATCTTTCACTTATGGTTATAAATATCTGCCATTATTAGCTCTGCCTGATTTCCCTGTGCATATTTCTTTAAATGAACAATTAATCAATTCATTTATGCAATCAACACATTGGAATTTAGATGAAGTTTCTCCGTTTGAGCAATTTAGAAATATGACAGCACTGCCAGATTTACCTGAGCTAAATGCTTCATTAGAAAAATTAAAAGCAGAATTCCCAGCCTTTAAAGAATCGAAATTAATTGATCAATGGAGTGGTGCAATGGCTATCGCACCAGATGAAAATCCAATTATCTCAGAAGTTAAAGAATATCCAGGCTTAGTGATTAATACAGCGACAGGTTGGGGTATGACAGAAAGCCCAGTATCAGCAGAATTAACAGCTGATTTGTTACTTGGTAAAAAACCTGTTTTAGATCCAAAACCATTTAGTCTTTACAGATTCTAATCCATATAGTTTAAAAAGCCCTCTAGTAGAGGGCTTTTTTTGTATATACTTAATCATAACTAAACTTATTGTTTTAATTAATTGAAAATATTATTTGGGTTATGAAATAATATTGTTTTTTTATAAGTTAGATATTTAAATAAATAACTATCTATTTATTCTAAATAAAATGTAAGTTGATAAAAATAAGATCAACTGCTATTGTTGCTTCAATATAAAGGATTATTAATTAATAATAGAATAAGGATATTTATATGGCTAACCGTTCTTACTTATATAGTATTTCTAATCAACCTAGTAATCATAATGATCGACCTGATATTGTTTATGGATTATCTGAATGGGCTTACTCTGTTCCTCTAATACATCGAATTCTGATGTCTGGTGATCCTAAACGATGTGAGTCTTTGATCTTCTCTGGATTAGAAAGTGATGATTTTGATGAAGATGAATGCGAAATTGATGAAGAGCAAGATCTTCCTTTATATGCAGTAACCAGTCATTTTGAACCAGGATATAAACGATTAAAGAAATTTTTATCCATTCTTGAAGTTCTCTTTTCTGATGTAAAAAGTCATATTGTCGAAGATATTCAGGAAACAATTTGTTTCTTAGAAAAAAATAAATTGCCTTATTTAATATTAGATACTGTTGAAATTGATATGATGTTAATTTCAGGTGCTGATAATTTACGAGATGCTGTCGATGAAGAGGTTGAACGCTGTTTATCTATAGGAAAAGTTATTGATGAGTTACCTGATAATATTGAAGAAGCAGCTAAGATAATAAAATCAGCCATAATAAAACCTAAAGCGAATGAGCTTTATGTTTTCTCTGATATTCGATTAGATGAAACTTACGATCATATTCGTTGTGGTGAGCCTCTAGGGTTGTCTTATTGGAGTAATGAACTATATTATTATCTGCTTAATAAAAAAGAATTCGAAGAGAATAAATAATAAGCACTCCCAACAACCTAAAAGTAGATTGTTGGGGGGAACTTTTATTAATTAATATTAATTTAAATAAATACTATTTATGATAGTATATTTTTTATTTTTTATAAAAGATATTTTTTCTATTACATGTTTTTTCTTTTTTTCTTTTTTTCTTTTTTTCTTTTTTTCTTTTTTTTCTTTTTTTTCTTATAAGAATATATTTTAAAATAAAAATAATTAATATTATTAATGGTGATATAAAACTAATAATAATTGATATTATCATGCTGTTAAATGAAAAATATAATAAAATGTAAAGATATAAAAAGTGAAAATAAAAAATATTAGATAAGTTTGTACTAATTTATAATGGTTTTAATTCAGTTTTTAATTATTGTTATTTGAAAAAAAACATTATTTATTTATTGAGTTATAATATTTTTAATATGGTATGAAATTGTTACAAAAATAATAACATAGAGATATCTTTATGATGTATTATAGCTTCTATATTAATGATAAACATGCATCTATAAATTATTGATTATATCCATATGTTTTTATTTTAGAATAAATCCCTTTTTTCTGAGAAAAAATAGATAAAACTATCTAACATATTGAGTTACATGTCGATTACGGATTCGATATTTAATACTATCGTGTTACTCTAAATATGATGTAGATTAAAATAACATATAGAAATGTAAATTATTTTAAATTTAAAATATCGGAATAACCTTATTAACAGAGTTCGTGAAAGTAAGTACTGTTACGAGTGTTCAATAACAAATGGTTAAGTATTTTCAGTTTATGATTTGATCGTTTTTAAACTGTAATTCGGTGTTTTATCGATATGATCATCTAATAAAAGAAGGAGAACAATGGGATGATTAACACCAAAGTTGGAAATAGAATAAAAATGATAAGAAGACAATTGAAAATAACAGAGAATGAAATGTCTGAAAGGTTGGGAATAAGTATATTACATTATTCTCAATTAGAAGATGGGCATTTAAAAATAACGGTAGATCAATTGATTACTATTTCTTTTATACTGTGTGTTACACCTCAAAGCTTAATTTTAGAGGCTAAAAAAACAGATTTTATGATTTTTGAAGATAGGGAATCAATAACACAACCTAGTGAGATTGTAATATTTAGAAAGAAAAAGGTAGTTTGAAGAAATAGTATTATTATATCTTTATTAACATTGAGTTCAGATAAATATATTAAACTGTATTTTTAATTGTTTTAATGAAAATTATACTTCATTAAAACTTAATAAATAATAGTATAAATGCCATCTTATTATGAGATGGCATTTATGTATTTAATGGCAGGACGTTGTACCGGTTCTATGATTTATAGCACCGTTTCTAATCAGTAGCTTCTGCATATCTTTAAGATTATTTTGGCAAGCATAGCTTAACGCACTATGATTATAAGAAAATAGTGATGTATCTTGTGTTGTGGTAACAAGATTAACATCTGCACCTTGAGAAATAAGATATTTTACAGTATCAATGCGATTATTGCTTGCTGCAATCATAATAAAGGTTTCACCATCACTTTCTACTCTTTGATTATTAATTTCAATATCACTTCTCATTAGGGCGTGAATTTTTTTGACTACATTAACGTTGTTTCCTAATACAGCTGACTTAAAGACATTATAAACATCGCCTTTATCTGTAGCCCATAAATTAGCACCTTGAGAAATAAGATAATCAACCATTTCCTCATCACCAATAAATGCGGCCCAACCTAGTGCTGTTTGGTCTAAGCTACCTGTATCTTTTGCTTCAATATCTTGACCATTAGCAAGCATTTTTTTAACTTCATTTAAATCACCGTGTTTAACAGCATCAAACCATAGCGCATTTCTACCTGTACTTGGTGAAGTATAGAAAACACGATGTGGCAAGCGTGATTTATTAGCCAACTCAATCATATCAGAATAATTTGATTTAAAAGATTGATATTCTGGTGGATTATTTTCATTAATAATCAATGCTTGTGCGCCAAAAGAAACCAATAATAATGAAATAACAAACATTTTTATATTCATTTAAACACCTTACAATCTAAATAATTAACAAAACTTATTACAATTAGTTTATTAAAAATTAATATTTATTAGTGTTGATAATTGAAACAGAATGTAATTAAGGTGTGTTTTAGTAATACGTATTTGTAATAAAGATAAATCTTATTAATTGATTTGTTTCTTTAGTGATTTAAAATACGTATTTTTACTTGTATTTTATTGAATATAATGAGAATTATTCATTTTTAGTCATTATGTGATAATTTAATTGTGTCATGCACTGATGGTTTAATACTGTAATTTTATTATTATCTTCTTTTTTAGTTATTAATTTAAAAGCTATTTTGTAATAACTCGTTACTTTTTAATGAATATTTCTATCAGTATTAAAAATAGTGCAATTATGATTATTTTTAACTTTTCAATATTTAATTTAATGATAGGTTATTTTGTCGATTTTATAGTCTTTTTCATCTATTGTTATTTTTGATTTTAATGTTGAATTATTGTTTTTAATTATAAATTCTTCATCTGATCTATATTTTGTTTCTGATTGAGAACCAGTAAAAGTTATATTTAAACTGAAATTATTTTTTTTACTGAAAATATAGAGATTAGCAGAGGATAGTTTATAATCAGGATAGCGAATATCTCTTTTCTCATAATCAACTAATGGTAATTTGTTTTCTTTATTGTTCATGATTAAATATATTTCTGATTCTATTACCTTATTTTTATCATTTTGATATACAAGGTCTAATAAAATTTTGTATTCATTCTCATCAGGAAATGTAAAGTTTATTGAACCAATATTAGTTTTAGAAGATAAAATATCTTCTTGATTTAGTGTAATATCTGCAACTTTTATTGGTCTTGGCTGATTATTATAATAATTAATAACAGGTTCTGATCGAGTATTGTTAGATGGGCTTATTCTTTCATCTTTAGAGTCAAAAATTATTTTAATAAAATCTATAGGGCCAACAAAGATAGCTCCTCCATAAGGTGAACCCATAATACAACCACTTAATAAACTAACAATGGTAATAAGGATTAAGTTCCTTATAAAATACATATTTTTTTCCTTATTTAGAACGTAATAACGAATATCGATTTAATAGTTGTTTAAAATGGTTATCTATTTGTTGATATTCATAGTCTGAAATTGCATTTTGTGTTGGTTGCTTTTCAAGTAAGCGTAACTCTTCCTCTAAAGGCTTAGCTTGGTTGAAATGTTGGCGAGCTTTGAAAATGATAGATTTTAACTCAGAGCCAGTAATATAATTTTTAGGGTTACCATCAAAGCTATCTAATCGTTGGCTTAATCCGTCGAGTTCAGCCATCCCTTTAGACCATTGATTGAGTTGTTCATCAGTGGTGGCATTTATTTTTAGATTATTTTTCCAAAGCTGTGTAAATGATAAAAGCTCAAGATTATCTTCATACTGCTCATTCAAATAACTGATTACTTCAAGTCCGTAACTCTGCGCCCATGTGGGAGAAAGTAATGCGAGCTCATCTAAACGCTGTTGTATCACATCAATCTGCTCAGAATTGATTGTTTTTGTTATATTTTTACCATTTGCAGTTTGCTGTTCAATAAGAGAGCCTGCATGTGCATTAATAGTTGGAATATAAGGAAAAGCATCTGTCAGATTGTTATTTTTTAATTCAGATAACCAAAAATAAAATAGGATAACAAAAAATAAACTACTGGTTAATGTGCCAATTAAAATACCTTTCCATAATTCTTGATGGTTGTTTTTTTTAGCTGGTGTTTGTAATGCAATAGATGGGGAGATATAGGTTTTAGGTGGTATGGTCTTTTCAGTTAAATGAGGGGATGTAGATAATGCTGATTCAGCAATTTGAGGTTGATTGTTTTCTTCTTTATTAATAATGGGTGATAAATCAGGTGAATAAAAATTATTATCTAATGTATCTGCATTTTCTAGTTGTCTCGCTTGGGTGATAATTAAATTTTGTAAATAATCAAACTGGATAAGATGTTTTATTTCTAATGTTTGAAGGTGATGATTAATATTTTTTAATAACTCTTCAATTTGATAAAGAATAGGTAAGTCAGTATAAACAAATGTTGTTCCTCGAATGCCAGAAATTAATTGTTGGCTTAATGTAGAAAGAATATTAATACGAGTATGTGTTTGTACAGGCCATAATGTTTGCCAATACTGAGTTAATATTTTATGGGTTAGATAAAGACCTTCATTTAAACCATCTAATCCAGACTGTTGCTGACGAGATAAAACAAACCAAGCTGCTGTTTGAAGATCAACACCATTTTGATTAAATAAAGAAATACACAATTCATGGACATATTGCCAATTAATATCAGGGCGTGCTGGATGAAAGCGTTTATCAAGTTCCTCTTTAATATTAAGAAATTGATTAAATACACGAGGATCACCTCCAACAGGAAGTGAGTCTAAGTAAGAGTTCATAGAAGCCTCAAGTTAATTTAAGGTCTAAATGCTATAAGATAAAGTTAAACAAAGGAAAATAGGCTAAGAATAAAATGAATGGAAATATATTTACGATAAGTTAAATTGTTTTTTTAAATGATGGAGAAATATTCGTCCATCAGGAGAAAACTCAGTGCCATAACGTATAAGCCCTCTTTCATGTAATTCAATATCTAAAGAATAACATAATTTTCCAAATTCATTTTCAGGTAATATACCTAGTGTTACTGATTTTATTCTAGGTTCATACTTGAGTAATGTTTTTGATAATATTGCCATTACTTTATGTGAACTTCCTGGTAATCCTTGAATAAGTTTGCTCATATCGGGTAAGCCATAATCAGGCAAATGTTTTAATGTTCCTGCTCGTGAGTTTAATATTCGACGAATATTATCCATAACAGATAAAATAACTTGGTCTTCTTCGGAGATGGCATCTACAGGCAATCCTCCAGAAAAATATCCCGTTAGCATTTCATAAAGAGAGGGTTGTGGCATCGTTATTTTTTATCCAAAGGTTGTAATGTTAGTGTATTTTCAGCTAACTCAATTTTTCGTGCTTTATCAGGATCAAGTTTATTTTTAGGAATAACAATACGCCAGTTATTTTTAATTTCATCAGGAGTGTGAAACATTACTGCTATTGCAACAAATTCTGTTTCTTTCTCCATTGGCATATCTAAAGAAATAGATTCTCCAGGACGAATACGTAAGTCTTTTTGTGTTAGCAATGAAGATTTTAAAATATCGTTATTTTGATTAAACAGCGAAAGATAATCACTATTATTAAAGGTGTCAGCAGATTTTAGTTGGAATACTCTAACAATGACGGAAAGCGAAGAACCGTTATCGTCAGTATTAAGTGCTTCTCGTGCAGTAAAATCTAAATGTAGCACTTTAATTTGCTTATAGAAAATAGATTTAGTTAAAGAGACTGTACCATCACTAATAGTTTGTGTTAGACCACATCCTGCAAGAGTAAAAACACCAATAAGTAATAGTGCTAGTCGGTAAGTATGGGAGAGAAATATTTGAGGTTTAGAATTGATAATTGCCATATTCATCACTTTTATAATGTTGAGTGCGGAGTGTTAGATATTGATAAAAACCAAGGCCGATGGTGATAAAAGAGGGAGTTGATGGTTTTTCAATAATGTTATGAGGTCGCATAACTGCAGTTCTACCCAGTTGCACACCTTGGCTTTTAGAGGTGCTCAGTGTTGCATCAGGTAATAAATCTCTTGGTAGTGTTAAACGCAATCGTGCATTAACGCGAGAACCTAAATAAACACGAAGCAATGCCATAAAATCTTGATAAATACTGCCATCAGGTAGCCAGCCTTTTGCTTCATCTTTATTTTCAGTATGTAATTTTATTAATACTTGGCTGTTTACGTCTATCGCATAACTCCCTAAAACGGGTTTGTTTTCTAATGTAATAGGGGATGTACACGACATTGCGGTGGGGATCTCTAGCGCTATTCTTCGTGGATCATGAGGAATAATATCGACCTTTGTCGATGGTGCTAATAATTTTACTAATGCACTAATTCCTTCCGCCGTGCGTGTAGGTAAGCGTAATATTCCTAATAAAGCTAAAAAGCGAGATAGGGGAGACTGCACCTGATTAGCACAACCTGGAATGCCTAAACCAATTAAACCATAAAGATATTGTGATGTATTATCACTGCCTCCTTCATCGAAGGTTGCAGGATACGAATATTTACGCCAAATTCGATAAAATTGTGTAGTAAGTCGATGGTTAAAAATATCTAAAAAATCAGTGAGTGAATCCGTACCATCTCGATATTGTGCAATATCATCAAGATAAGATGTTGGAAGAGGTGAGGTGATACCATAAAGTCCTAGAAAGGTAGTACGTAAGCTTGGTACTGTACTTTTACGATATTTATCAAGGGAGTCAATCCCTTTGATTTCAGTCACTGGAAAACCCATACCTCGATGAGGGCGAAAACGAATAGGATCATCTTTAGGGTCGTGAGAACGCCCTAATTCATAGAAATTAGCATTGGATTTTTCAAGTAGTTGGCAAAAGCGATAGAAATTTATATAAGGTAATTTTTCGCCTAAAGCCTCAATTAACGGGGTAGCTGTGGATTGTGGATCTCTTTCCATTGAATGCGTTTTCCTGTTGGTAAGATAATCAGTGTTAATTGATTAAACAGATGAACATCGGCATAAAGTGCAAAAAAGCGATTAAGCATTTCACCAAATAAATGCATATCCCCTTCACCATTAAAACCATTACTGTCTAATGTCACTTCAATATCAATGCCTCGTTGTAAAAAACCTTTCTCAAAACGCTCAATTAAATGGTGTTCAACATGAATAATGGCATCGAGTTTTCGATGATTCATATCATCATCTCGCCAGTCATAGAGTGCGAGTGTACCTCGGAGCACTTCGGCATTGTCCATCATATTCAGAAAACTTGAACCAAGGTGGCTGAGTACTCGCCAATGAAATCGATCTTCTGAAGGCGGATAAAGCGGCAAAGTGGGTTTACATAAATTACGTACAGTTAATGGAATTTGTAAGGTTTGTTCTGTTCTATCAAGCAATGTACTTTGCAGTGCTTTGCGCGGTAATTGCCCATTAGTACCCGTGAGTTGTAATGAAAGGGTTTCTGTATGAGTTGCTAAATCAATCTCTTGTTTTTCTCCTCCTAATATAAGCCAAGTATCATGAAGCCCCGTAACACCACGCTTTACTCTGGTATGATAATAACGTTCAGGTGCATTATGGCGTAACATACCACCACGATGACGGAAGCTAGTAAATGGCACATAAATAGATTCATTTGTCCGTTGAGAGCCATGTACGCTATCCACACTATAAATTTCAGTATGCCCATCTTGAATACGACGCGGGCGTAGTAAATATTCGCTTTCCAATCCATTAACTGTGAGGGGATCTGCTTCTATATTGAAAAGATTAATAACAGGAATACAATGTAAACGGATATTTTCATCACTTAATGTGAGTGAGCTATCCCATAAAGTATTTAGAACAATATCTAACTCAAATTTTGATGTTTCTTCAGGAAAATGGATATCACCTAATCCATTAAGTGACACAAACATAAACTTTTCACGAAAAGAAAAATATTCCAGTAGCAATTGATAACCACTAAATGTGGTATCACCTTTAGGCCAAAGGGCATCCGTATCCTTAAATCCTCCTGGTGAAAAATAGAGGGGCACCGCTATTCTGTCTTTTGATTGAGGAAGTTTTAAATAGATTTTTGAAACTTGTTTGGTTAATGCTAAATGCAGTGCATTAGTTGTTGGAATATCACCAGATAAATAAAATGAAAGCTTATGAAGGTTAACCTCAGACCAGTTAATAATTTCACTACATGTAAATTTTAACTGAATAACTGAGCGTCCATCTGGCTCAGTTGTTAAATTAACGGTCTCTATTCTTATTGGATTAAGTGTTAAATCTTGCGTTGTTCGATAGTGACAAATTGTTTTTTTCGGGCCAATAGGACGAGAAAGTACCTCGAATTGAGCCGATATTTTATCTGTCATTTTCATTTTCTGAATATCTGGTGTTAATTCAATGATTGATAATGAAGGAATTGTTTGTAAATAATGAGGCCACAATAAACTAACAAGGCCTTCTGTTAACTCAGGTAAATCATCATCAATTTTTTGTCTTAATTGCCCCATTGAAAAAGCAAAGCCTTCAAATAAGCGTTCAACAAAAGGATCGGGTGTACCTGCTTTATCTAAATCGAGCATTGCGGCTCTATCGGGGTGTGCTTGTGCAAACTCTTTTGCGGCTTCTCTAAGATAGCGCATTTCCGCATCAAAATAGCGAAGGGTTAAATCATCCATTAATTTGATACCTTGATTTTTTGAGTAAAATATTAAGAATATAAAATTGAAGAACGTACAGGATCGATAGCTGTCAATTCACTGAGTAACAGTTCCATTTGTTGTTCAATGCGGTTTTTATCTGAAGTATTACGTTGAATTTGGGCTCTATAAAGGTGAAGTTGTCGTGCTTTCACTTCAAAAATATAGTTAGGCTCCCATTGTGTTAATGGCATTGAAAGTGCTTTTTTATCAAGTTCTCGTAATAAATTTAATGCCAGATCGTGACGAGCAAATTGTTCTGCTACTCTTGCCATAACTAGGTTTAATAGCCATTTTTGTCTTGGCGTGTTGATATCAGGACGATGTTGTAGCCATTTTAAGGCAATCTCAATGCCTTCATTATCTGCTTGAGTAATGGCTTCAGGCTCTAGTGCTAATATAGGCTCGTCTTCGGATTGGTGAGATGATGAACTTGATAATCCCTGCATGGCATCAAAATTCTCTTCCATAACATGCTGTTTTATCCAATTTAAGGTTACTTCATCAGCAAAGGGAGTACCATCTTCCCATGACAGTTTTTCTAAATCAGGAAGGCGGGTAAGAAATTGTTTTAAATCGTTTTTTATAACATCAGACCATGCATTCCAAGGGGCAGAGGATTTGCTGAGTGCTTGATATAAATACCATTGCACATCTAACCAAAAATGGTTAACACCTTCAGCAAAAAGCTTGTCAGCTTGTTCTGCCAGTTCACCCCAGCTTTGTTGTAAATAGAGGCGTTTAAGTTGTGCTCTTGCATCCGTTCTTGGGGGGGAAAGGCGAGTACAACCTTGTTGATCTTGTGGTGGAAGTTGATGAAGCGTATCCCATCTCACTACTTTCATTAATCTATGTCCTGCTAACCAGCCATTAGGTTGATTGCGTAAGTAGTTAGCAAGCATTTTAGATTGATCTAATAATTCACGACCTGATTGTATTGTCTCTATTGGCGTGTTTTGTGATAAAGAAGATGGCTTTGAAGAAGAGTTATAAGCAGATTCATTTCTGCTGATATTTTGTGGTACTAATGAGCTTGTGCCACCAGATTGAGCAAGGCGTTTTTCGAGTGCTTGATGTAATCCCGCAAGTTGTGGTCTTTCAGCTTCGTTCCATGTTTCAAGCTCAGTTTCAATGGTGGCTAATAGGGCGATAATCCGAGAAAATTCATTATGATCGACTTCGGGATAAAGCGATAAGCTATCTAAAACGCGTTGCCCTGATAACCACTCTAAGGCCGATTTTCTACTGGTGGCTCGGCTAGGTAATAGCGTGTCGTGATAGCGAATAAGCAATCCACTTAAAAGTCCTAAAGAATCGGCAAGTCCGTGTTCACCTTCTTTGTGTAAGCGTGCCCAAATATAATAAGTCACCACACGCACATCTTTGCAGGAATTGAGCAATAATTTTTCAGCCAATAAGCAAATCAGTTCAGTATCTGCGCCAGAGAGTTTATTGACTTCTTCTTTCATTCGCTCAAAGTCATCTTCATAACTGGGATCATCACCAATGGGGTGATTGGGTGTAATGGGTAATAACCAACGATCCCACAAAGCGATTTGTTGTTGAGCAAGTTGTGTTTCTAAGGATGCGTCTTTATTGAAACAAGCAGTTCTAAGAGATGTTAATATAGACATGTATTTTCCTAGTAATAATTAATATTATCATTATTATCTATTGCCATGAGTAAACTAAGTCTTCCTCCATTATTATCACCTATGACATTTAATATTGTGGTAACGTTATTGGTATCATATTGGCTTTTTATTTCACCACACTCTTTATTTTCGAGACATTGGAAAAAAGTATTATCTCGAGGGATATTATCAATTTGATAGCTAGGTGGGCCAAATATATTAAATAATGACTGATTTAATTTATTGTAGTTATTTAATAGTGTTTGTTGGTTATTTTGATTTTTTAATTCTAGAATAAGAAGAGATGCAAGACCTTTATCTCTTAATACCACAAAAAAGTAATAATAACTGTCCTTTATACCATAAGGAGATGACCATGAAGAACATGCCCATCCTTCGGGTGCAGATGTACATTTTAAATTAGCTAAATCTAATTTTTTAATATCATCCATTGATTGATGCCATTTAAAACCATGCATGATTTTTTTAATATCTGCTTGTTTGTTATCACAAGAACTAAGTGTTGAAATAACAAATGCCAAACTAATTAAAAATAAGATTTTTATTTTTTTCATTAAGTACTCATTGTTTTATTAAGGAAACTTATTTTTTGTTGATTACAATTTTTATAAAATAAATTTATAAATATTTATTTTATTGTATTACTTTAATAATAAAGTGGATAAAGATATGTGAAAATTTCGACTGCAGTTATAATTTTTATTCTTCTCGTGTTTTATAATTATTTTCTATTTGTTGTTGAGATAATTCCAATCGCCCATCATTAGGGAAATGATTAGGTACCCAAACTGGTTCTGCTTTTATTTCTTCAAACATATGGTTGGCTCCTTCATATTATGAGGTTCATTAATTGGGTATTCAGGATCACCATAGCTATAGCAAGAAGTGGTAATTTTCACCTCATTACAAGGTAAAAAATGAACATCGACACCACACACTTCTTTATCATATTGTGGGATTGGCACCCAAGTTTCGTGATAGGTCGTATAGTGGTCTAATTCTTTTTCCCAGTGATTATAGGCTTCGACTTGGTCAAAATCAGGAGCAGGAGATATTTTGCTTTTGTCGAGTTTCTCCCACTTTATGTGCGCGATTAAATTAGGACGCCATTTTTCGGGGATCATCACACAACAGACCGTGCCGCCAATACTGCCATAACCTTCATTAATCGAAAAACCGGTAATACTGTATTGAGTGTGGTTATAGCCTTGAAGCCCGGCTCCCAAGAGGGAGTTTTCTGGTTTTGCACCCCAAGAGCCGGCATTAGCACAACCGGAAAGTAACAGAGAGATGATCAAGAGCGTGGCAAGTTTAGGGTAAGTTTGCCAAATGGTTATTTTTGAGGACATACGGTGGGTTCCTTCATATTATGAGGTTCATTAATTGGGTATTCAGGATGACCATATCCTTTACAAGAGGTAGTGATTTTCACTTCATTACAAGGTAAGAAATGCACTTTAACACTACAAGGTTCATCATATTGTGGGATTGGCACCCAAGTTTCGTGACTGGAGGTATTGTCGCGGAGTTGTTGTTTCCAGTGTTTATAGGCTTCTACTTGGCTAAATTTTGGAGGTGGTGGAAATTTGCTGGTATCGAGAGTTTCCCATCGAATATGTGCGGTTAAATTAGGGCGCCATTTTTCGGGGATCATCACACAACAGACGGTTCCGCCAATACTGCCGTAACCCCCATTAATTGAAAAACCTGAAATTTCAAATTGAGTATGGTTATAGCCTTGAAGTCCTGCTCCCAACATGGAGTTTTCCGTTTTTGTGCCCCAAGAGCCCGCATTAGCACAACCGGAAAGTAACAGAGAAGAAGTGAGAATTAATGATATTACTTTTAATGACATAGAATAATTAAGATTTATTTAAATGTTAGTTTGTTATTTAACTTAAAAGAAAGCTTTCCAGAGATCTTTTGGCTAAATAGGGCGGTGACTAGTTAATATTTCAATATAATGGAGAATACTTGGTGTAAAAATAACTGAGATATCAATAATCCATTTTAATCATCTTTTTATTTGTTTAAATTTTTAATCTAAAAAGATCTTTTCTGGTAAAACAAAATTGCGTAGTTGCAAGAGTGCGATTGGGCCATCGCCCATTTCTGTTCTTAAAGTGTAATTGAGTGACTGTCCATTTAAGGTTTTCCAACTGACAGAGTAACTGCTGGTGCTGCCGG
>NZ_PENV01000029.1:0-27583 GCF_003144375.1 Proteus genomosp. 4 str. ATCC 51469 | reverse complement strand
TGATAGAAAACCATTACCTTCGAGATAAAAATTAATCACATTTAGTTTAAAATCAAGAGAATATTTAGCCATAGAAAAACACCCCAAAGTTGGTGTCCAACTTTTGGGGTGCAGTTCATAATAAAGAGGGTTTTTAAATCAGTTGATCAAACAATTTATGATCACATTTTTATCGAATGAGCTTACTTACTTTTTTTAGGCTCTTCAAAAATGACTGAATCTTTTTTCAAAGTCATTAATAAAGCATCTTTACGTACTTTGGCTGATTCCTCAGATTTTTTCTGTTTATCCAAGGCATCAGCAAGCCACGCAAAATCATGAACATCAGGACGCTGTTTTAACGCATTACGAAATGCCGTTTCTGCTTGCACCCATTGCCCTTGTTGCATGGCTATTTGACCTAATGTACTGTTGAGCAATGGTGTAGGACCATGTTGCTTAATCAGTGTATTTAGCACTTTTAAAATCACATTAGCATCTGTATTTTTTAAACGTGGCAATAGTAAGATCAAACGTTCATCATACTGACGTTTGATCCCTTCTAAAATGATCGTTTGAGCAGTAACAGGATCGTTGCACTCAATAAGATGTTCAGCTAAAACAACACGTAATGCATTATCATGATGTACTTTACGTGGTTGTGCTTTCCACCAATTTTTTAGCCCATCACAGCCACTTTCGGACATTTTTTGTCCCATAATGCCAATGTAGGCTTTTTGGCGTAATTGCTCTAATTCATCATCTGTATGTAACGCAATTTTTTGCATTGATGGGATGATATCAAGCAATGCTTGCCAAGCAGCGGTTCGGGTATAAGCCGTTTCAGCTAAACGTAAAACCTCAGGATGGCGAGGTGCTTGATTTAATAATTCATCAACTCCAGTACGTGCCGCATGATTTTCATTTTGCGCTAATAAAATACGCACCCGTGTAATATCAACTGGGAGTTGATTGGTATCGGCAAGTTCAGCAGCTCGTTCAAGGTGTTGCTGAACTCGGAATTCATCACCACGCTGTTGTGCTGCTTCTGCTGCTAATAGGTAGTTTACAACTGGCTGTTCTGCATAGTCTGCGTTGCGACTCATCAGTTTTTCAACTTCTTTAAAGTCGCCTTCTGCTAATTTCATTAACGCCATACTCGTTTGTTTACGAGCACGATTACGTTTACGGAAAGAAAACCAGCTATAGGCTTTTGAACCTGTACCAATAAAACGGCGATAACTCCAACCAATTAGTAACAGTGCCAATTGCAACAAAATAAACATAATGACGAGGCTGGTAACACTGGTTTCAATATCCCAATTATCCGTTTGTATAAGTACGTAACCTTGATGTCCTGCCAATATTGGGCCAAAAATGATGCCCGCAATAAGCACCACAAAAAGGAGCAGTATTTTTAACATAAGCTTATTCTCCTTGTTGTGTTACTGGCACATCAGCTGCTGCATCTTGTGCACTTTCTGATGTACTCTGTTCAGCTTCTACTGCTTGTGCATCTTGGGCTTCAACCGCTTGCGGTTGAGTATACTCATTTTGCGTCAGTAAATTACGGATCTGTCTTTCTACACGTTTTTCTAACAGTACAGGACTTTTTAATTCAGTAGGCATTGTCAGCGTGATAGGTTGTTTTTCTAATTCAGAGACAGTATCTAAAAATGCGGTTGTACTTGGATCAGAGGTATCAAAATAAGCACGAACCCAAGTGGATACTGCTTCAAGCGATTGCTGGTAGATCTCAGTCTGATGGCGAGGAACAGCTTGGGAAGCAATTAATAAACGTGAACGAATATTCTCACGTAAATAGATATCTTGGTTGGGTGCTAATAAAGGTACAGCTTCAGTATCTCGACGACGGATAGTAATGAAGTCATCCATAAAGCTTTTCCAGCTTTTACTTAGGTTTTGTTTCCAATCTGACAGCGAACCTGAAATAGTTTCGTCATCTTTATCCATTGGTGAGCCATTACGCTCAAGATCTGCTAAACGCAGATTATCAACCTGATTAGCTAATTGATTTATCTGTAAGATAGTGCCGTCGTTATCAATTTTGGTTAATGCGGCTAAACTACTGATATCTTCATTAATAGCACGACGAATTTCAAGCAAACTTGGATCGTTCATTTCTGCCAAGCTACTATCAGCACCTTTTAGTAAACTTACTGCGGTCACCACATCTTGGTCATTCCATAACTTACGACCCGCCATTTTAACCATAAAATCGGCTTGTGCTAATAACCAACTTTTCACATCCGCACTGGAAATAGCCGCAAATCGAGTTTGCAGATCTTGAATTTGATTATCTGTGGTTTGGCGCTCGTTTTGTAATTTCTCAATAATTTGTTTTTGAGAGTTAAACAAACTATCAATATTATCAAAACGTTGTTGATAGGTATTTTGTAGCTGTTGTAATTGAGTAAGCTCTGATTTAAGTGATTGATTTTCTACACTTAATTTTGAAGCCTGTTGATTGGTGTAATAGTAAAGACCACCACCGATTGCCAAAATAACAAGGATAGCCACAGCACTTCCAATTAGGCCTGAGCGCTTATTATTAACAGGTTTGACTTCCTGATAGCGGACATTCTCATCAGCTTTAGCTGCATCTTTTGGCAAGTCATTGTCATTCGTATTTTTCTGTTCCGTCATATCGGTGTCTCATTTAGGTTCTATATTAATGCATGAAATAAAGCATCATTATTGGCACTTTCAGCAACGGTGACGGTTTCCCACCCTAATGTTTTTGCTATTGTTGCTAATCGTTCACTCACCACCAGTAAATGGCAGTTTAACAGCCATGCTTTCTTAGATTCAGCGACCAGATCAAAGAGTTGTTGTAACATTTCACCGCTAGTGACAACAAGTGTATCAACCTGTGCTTTTTCCCACTGAAGCGCAAAATCGTCAGGGGAATAATGAATAAATAGGCGTTGGTAACATTCGCATTCATCAATCATTGCACCTCGTTGGCGTAATGTTGTTGCAAGTAAGTCACGACCACCGTTACCTCTAAGCAGTAAGATCTGTTTATTTTTCACCTGATTGAGTGTAGGAAGCGCGAGAAGATCTTCGCTAGTTTCTCCTTGCTCAGGATAGTGAATAGAAAGACCGCTTAAATGTTGGAAATCTTTTGCTGTGCTTTGACCTATTCCATAATAGGATAGCGTATCTGGCCATGATTGTTGTAATTGATTTAGTTGCCTGTTTGCGTATGACACCGCATTTTTAGAAAGTAAAAAAACACAATCACCCGCCTTTAATCCTTTTAGTTTAGCATCTAATAAAGGAAGCTCACGACCTGCAGTGATCTCTATTAAAGGTGCTTGAAATGCTGTTTTACCTGCATTAATTAAACGCTGGGTTAATGCTTTTCCAGCAGGATCAGGGCGAGTGACTAAAATACTCATGCGGGTGCATTACCCTGATATACCGCTGTTAGAATGGCTCTGGCACCTTTATCTAAAAGCTCTTCAGCCAGAGAAATACCTGCGGTTTCAGCTTCTTGTGGGGATACTAAACGCTCACCACGTAAAATAGTTTCACCATCAGGTGAACCGACCAAAGCCCGTAACCAAATCTTGTCATCTTGCCAAATAGCGTAACTTCCAATTGGAACCTGGCAACCGCCTTCAAGGCGCGTATTCATGGCACGCTCTGCTTTAACACAAATTGCTGTTCGGGAATGATTGAGAGCATCTAATAACTGACGAGTATCATTGTCATCTAAACGACATTCAATACCCACAGCACCTTGTCCAACTGCAGGTAAAGATTGCTCTGCGGATAATGGTGTGCGGATACGTTCATTTAGACCAAGGCGTTTTAAACCTGCAACAGCAAGAATAATAGCATCGTAATCGCCGTTATCTAATTTGCTTAAGCGGGTGCCAACATTACCTCGTAAATCACGAATAATCAGGTCAGGGCGTTGTGCTTTTAATTGACATTGGCGACGTAAACTTGATGTGCCTACAATGCTACCTGCTGGGAGTTGCTCTAATGAATCATAATGGTTAGAAACAAAGGCATCTCGAGGATCTTCGCGTTCACAAATTGTCACTAATCCTAGACCTTCGGGAAAATCAATTGGAACATCTTTCATAGAATGAACGGCGATATCTGCGCGTGATCCAAGTAGAGCAAGTTCTAATTCTTTTACAAAGAGCCCTTTACCACCCACTTTAGCTAAAGGTGTATCTAAAATGATGTCACCTTTAGTGACCATCGGTATTAATTCGACGACTAAACCTGGATGAGCAAGTTGTAGTTGTTCTTTCACATAGAGCGCCTGCCACATAGCAAGAGGGCTTTGGCGGGTAGCAATACGGATGGTACTTTTTGACATAATAGTATTATCTCTTCCGAGCGATTAGCGATATTTTTGTTTAGAAATAAGGCATTGTTTTAACACTTTAAGGCTCAATTTTCCAGTTAAGGCGCTTTGAGTCGTGATAACAATGAAAGAAATAGAGGGTTAATCGAAAAAGAAAAAAAGAAAAAGGAAATAAAAAATAAGTAAAATAGTGATCTACTAGGATGAATTTATTTATTTTCTGAGTTTTATTCTTTTTATATCTATATAAAGAGTGTGGTTGTTTACAAAAATAAAACATTGATCTATTTTTATTAACAATTGGTTGTTGCTAAATAAGATAAATGTAATATCTAATCTGAACACATTGATAAAACAACCATTATTTTAGATAACGTTTTTTTGGTAATTATTTTTTTATATATAAATACACGATAAAATTTAACAAAAATATTATTAAATAAAAATAAGAGAAATAATAAAAAATAAAAAAATAAATTAAAATTTAAAGTAAATAAATATTTAATGAACATAAAACATTTATTTAAATATTATTATTTTAACACTAAAAAATATTTCATTATTTGAATATAAAAATAAAAAACAACTAAAAAAATAAAAAGTTATATTTATCAATTGGTTATTTTCATTTTCATTTTTTTAATCATTTTCTAAGTTTTGTCAGTATTTATTTTGTTGTTCATCATCAAGTAAGCAGGGGTTTTTGTAGGTTAAATGGTGGATTGAGATATTTTTATTATCATTTTTTTCACAAACAAAATGTTTTATCTATATGATTATAAACACATTAATATTGAAGCTTTACACGATTAAGCCCTTAAATATCGTTTTTAGATCTTGGTGCTATATTTTGAGTTCCTCTTTACGCCTTGCGCTCAAGGTGTTAAATTGATCACGTTTCCGAGATTTTGTTAGTAAAGTTTTATCTATTAATAATGGATTAACTCAAGCTCGGTCACTTATAAACTCAGATTCTACTATCTTCTTAGTATTGTTCAGGCGAAACTCTTGTATCTTTATATTGAAACACTGAAGCAACGGCTGGATGCGATTAATCAACTCAGACTGGAACGAGCATTTGCATCGATGTGTGATGTTTTTAAACAGGTCTATGGTTTAATTCCTGTTTTATTGCATTACCACCATCCTGAGTTACCCGGCTACCTACAAGGAAATGTTCCTCACGGTACATGTTTCTTTGAACCAGATGACATGCAACGTCAATGGGCCAATAAGCTGATTAACGCATTATGTGATGAGCCAATGGAAGGGTACGCCAGCGGAGAGTTGCCAATTACTGGCATCTACTCAATGGGTAGCACTTCTTCTATTGGGCAAAGTCACTGCTCTGATATTGATATTTGGGTCTGCCATCAATCATGGCTGGATCAGGATGAGCGTGCGCTTTTACAACGCAAGTGCCAACTGATTGAACAGTGGGCTGGTGAGCTAGGCATTGACGTTACATTTTTCTTAATCGATGAAAATAGATTTCGCCATCATGCAAGCGGTAGCTTAGGTGGAGAAGATTGTGGTTCTACTCAACATATTCTTTTACTTGACGAATTTTACCGTACTGCGGTACGTCTTGCAGGTAAACGCTTGCTATGGGCGATGGTGCCAGTAGAAGAAGAACACCATTATGATGAATATGTTAACTCTCTTTATGCTCAGGGCGTATTAACACCCAATGAGTGGTTAGATTTGGGGGGGTTAGGTGAACTTTCAGCCGAAGAGTATTTTGGTGCAAGTTTATGGCAGCTTTATAAAAGCGTTGATTCGCCATATAAAGCGGTATTAAAAAGTATTTTATTAGAAGCTTATTCCGCGGATTATCCTAATGGAAAACTGCTGGCATTAGAGATGAAGCAACATCTTCACCGTGGTGAAATCGTCAATTACGGTTTAGATGCTTATTGTATGATGCTTGAGCGTGTTACGCGTTATTTAGTTTCTATCAATGATTTAACCCGCCTTGATCTTATCCGTCGCTGTTTCTACCTAAAAGTGTGTGAAAAATTATCTAACGAAAAAACACAAAATGAATCCGAAGGTTGGAGACGACAAGTCTTGTCTCAATTAGTGACTCAGTGGCAATGGGATAACGAACGGTTAACGATACTCGATACCCGCGATAGCTGGAAAATCGAGCGAGTACGTGATGCGCACAATGAACTATTAGATACGATGATGCAAAGCTATCGTAATCTTATCCGTTTCGCGCGTCGCAATAATTTGAGTGTCAGTGCAAGCCCACAAGATATTGGTGTATTAACACGTAAACTTTATGCGGCATTCGAAGCATTGCCTGGTAAAGTAACACTGGTTAATCCGCAAATATCACCTGATTTATCAGAGTCACATTTAACCTTTATTTATGTACCACAAGGCCGAGCAAATCGTAGCGGATGGTATTTATATAATCGTGCCCCTGATTTTGAAAATATCGTTGGGCATCAACCATTAGAATATAACCGCTACCTAAATAAATTAGTGGCGTGGTCTTATTTTAATGGGCTGTTAACAAAAAGATCTCGTGTTTATATTCATCAAGGGGATTCCTCTTGTGATGAAATTAAACTACATGAATTAGTCAGGGATATGTCGAGCCATTTCCCTATTCGTTTACCAGCTCCAACACCAAAAGCATTGTATAGCCCTTGCGAAATTAGACATCTAGCCATTATTGTCAATTTGGAAACAGATCCAACAGAAAGTTTTTCTGATCAAGTGGTTCACTTTGATTTTAGAAAATTGGATGTTTTTAGCTTTGGCGAAAAAGAGCAATGTCTTATTGGTAGCATTGATTTGTTGTACCGCAACTCTTGGAATGAGGTAAGAACTCTTCATTTCAGTGGTACACAATCTATGTTGGAATCGTTAAAAACGATTTTAGGTAAAATGCACCAAGATGCGGCACCACCGGCCTCTGTTGAAGTATTCTGCTATAGCCAACATCTACGTGGTTTAATTCGTACCCGCGTGCAACAGTTAGTATCAGAATGTATTGAGCTACGCTTATCAACGAATCGTTTAGAGCCAGGACGTTTTAAAGCTTTACGTATTGCTGGACAAACTTGGGGTTTATTTTTTGAGCGCCTAAATGTGTCGGTGCAAAAATTAGAAAATGCTATCGAGTTTTATGGTGCAATTTCATATAACAAACTTCATGGATTGCCTGTTAAGCTGGATAAAGATGCTCGTTATTTACCTGCGGTCATTGATGGTTTTGCGTGTGAAGGGATTATCCAGTTCTTCTTTGAAACTACAGAAGATAATAATGTCTTTAATATCTATATTTTAGATGAAGCCAATCGTGTCGAAATTTATTCCCATTGTGAAGGAAGCAAAGAAGAGTTAGTGAAAGATGTTAGCCGCTTTTACTCTTCCTCTCATGATCGCTTCACATATGGCTCAAGCTTTATTAATTTTAACTTGCCGCAGTTTTATCAAATTGTGAAAGTGGAAGGATCAACACAAGTGTTACCTTTTGCTGGCGGATCATTTGGTAAATTATCCGATCTAGGTAATAAAGAGGCTCAACCTGAGATGAATGTTGTCGCCCACGGATTTACAGATTATAAAGCTGTGCAACACTCTTAATTGAGTACAGGTCTATAAACACAAATGGGAGCTTTGATAGCTCCCATTATTGTAATTAACTGGGTTTCTTAGAAAGAAAACACTTCCCCACTTTGTTCTGTTATTGCTTGTGCTAGCATGGTTAAAAATTCACCACCACTTCTATCACAAATCCATTGATCATCTTTCCTATCAAAGTGATAACCACCAGAGCGTGTCGCTAACCAAATTTGATGAAACGCTTCCTGACGATTAATAATGATTTTGCTATTATTTTCAAAGGTTAATGTCATTACACCGCCATTGATTTCACAATCAATATCTGCGTCACCTTCATAATTATCAATAGTTTGTTCTATTTCTGACAAGAGTTCGTCAGCTAATTGGTGAAATTCACTGTCGTTCATCTTCATTTCCTATTTGCTTTTCGAGATCTAACTGCGATTATAGAGGATATTAACCAAATAAATGACAGGCAGATTTCGAATGAAAACGTATTTACGTTGCACTCTTGCTATAATAACACTGATTTCTCTTTCGGGTTGTGGCTTGAAAGGCCCTCTTTATTTCCCTCCTGAAGATACTCAGGCAAAAATGACGCAGTCATCCCAGCCAACCCAGCAAGTTGAGAGCGCCTCAACTCAGACCAATTAGTCAATCTTAGAAACGGTAATTTCGTTTCAGGCAGGGGCAAGATGCAATTTTCAAAAATGCATGGTCTTGGTAACGACTTTATGGTGGTCGATGCCGTGACCCAAAATGTTTATTTTTCACCAGAATTGATATGCCGATTAGCTAATCGTCATACTGGTGTTGGGTTTGATCAATTGTTAGTGGTTGAAGCGCCTTATGATCCTGAGCTTGATTTTCATTATCGTATTTTTAATGCGGATGGAAGTGAAGTTGCACAATGCGGTAATGGTGCGCGTTGCTTTGCTCGATTTGTGAGACTAAAAGGGCTTACAAATAAAAGAGAGATAAAAGTCAGTACACAGTCCGGCAGAATGACCTTACACGTTATGGATAATGATGATGTGTGCGTCAACATGGGGGAGCCTGAGTTTGATCCTCAAAAAGTCCCTTTTCGTGCACAAAAAGCGGAAAAGACCTATATTATCAGGGCAATGGAACGTACTGTATTATGTGGTGTAGTTTCGATGGGAAATCCCCATTGTGTTATTCAGGTTGAAGATATCAAAACAGCCGAAGTGGAATTATTAGGGCCAGTATTAGAGCAACATGAACGTTTCCCTGAACGTGCTAATATTGGGTTTATGCAAATCGTAGACAGAAATAACCTTCATTTGCGAGTATTTGAACGAGGTGCGGGTGAAACTAATGCATGTGGTAGCGGAGCTTGTGCTGCTGTTGCGATCGGTATTTCACAAGGTTTATTAGATAAACGAGTGAAAGTCACGTTGCCTGGTGGATCGCTGTTTATCGAATGGAAAGGAGTGGGTAACCCTCTTTATATGACCGGGCCTGCGACACATATTTATGATGGGATCATCCAGCTATAATATTATTTTTTGAGAGGCTATCTGTATGACGGATAAAAATGAGCAGTTCTGTTGCCCTGAAACAAACGAGCTTAATGATCAACAAGTGGTTCGTTACCTCACAGAGCATCCTGGTTTTTTTATCCGTAATGCAAGTTACATTGAGCAAATGCAAGTACCTCATCCCGTTAGAGGTACTGTCTCATTAGTTGAGTGGATAATGTCACGCCAACGTAATCGCATTCACTATCTTGAAGAAGATATGCGTTTATTGATAGAGCAAGCTTCTGAGAATGAATCTTTGTTTAGCCAACTCTTGTTATTAATTTCTGAATTATCCAGCAGTGACTCTCTCAATGAAATGTTAGAGCGTTTAAACCTCTGGGCTAAAAGATTAGGTCTGTACTCTGTTCAATTGCGTTTATTTACTGATCGTTGGCAATTACAACCACCTTTAGATGCACAAGCGCTTGCACTCTCTCGTCAAGCTTTTGAACACTTCCGCATTCAGCGTATGGGTGATGATAATCACTATTTAGGTATGCTCAATGGACAAGAGATCATGTTGTTGATGCCTAATGTACGGCGTTCTGGTTCGGTTGCTCTCTCATTATTAGGACATTATGGTGATTTAGGTGTGATTATTTTTAATAGTCGAGATAATCAACATTTTCAGGAAGGAATGGGAACCGTCATGTTGGATAAATTAGCCCATATCTTACCGGAATTATTAACACGTTGGGTGGCAAGACAATGAGTCAACCCAGCGATCTTCCAGAAACACTCACCACGGCTATTGAGCAATTTCTGCGTTACATTCAAGTTGAACGCCGATTAAGTCCTGTAACGGTAGAAAACTACCATCGCCAATTGATGGCCTTAGTGCAAATGATGGTTGAGATAAAAATAACGCAATGGCAATCACTTGAAAGCCAACATGTACGTATGTTATTGGCAAAAAGTCATCGAAGCGGGTTACAGCCGACCAGTTTGGCTTTGCGCTTTTCTGCGTTACGTAGCTTTCTTGATTGGCAAGTAGCGCAAGGTATGCTGGATGTTAATTCTGCGAAAGGTATACGCACACCTAAATCAGGTCGTCATCTTCCTAAAAATATGGATGTAGATGAAGTAAACCAATTAATGAATATCGACTTAAACGATCCCCTTTCTGTCAGAGATAGAACCATGCTAGAAGTGATGTATGGTGCGGGTTTGCGTTTATCTGAGCTAACTAATCTCAATATTAACGATATTGACCTGAATGAAGGTGAAGTGCGTGTATTAGGTAAAGGGAGTAAAGAGCGTAAAGTTCCTCTAGGAAGAAAAGCGATAGAATGGTTACAAAATTGGTTTCCGATGCGAGAACTTTATGCACCAGAAGATAAGGCTGTTTTTATCTCAACTCAAAGTGGTAAGCGTTTATCTGTGCGTAGCGTACAAAAACGTTTTGAACTTTGGGGGGTAAAACAAGGGCTAAATAGCCATGTGAATCCTCATAAGTTACGCCACTCATTTGCTACACATTTACTAGAGTCCAGCGGTGATTTACGTGCGGTACAAGAGCTATTAGGACACGCTAATTTATCAACGACACAAGTTTATACCCACTTAGATTTTCAGCATTTAGCGAAAGTCTATGATGCTGCTCATCCGAGAGCTAAGAGAGAAAAATCATAATGCGCTTTTACAGAACTCTGACGCCAATTGCAGCGATGACTTTTGATCTAGATGATACGCTGTATGACAATGTGCCAGTGATGGATAAAACGGAAAAAGAGACACTGGCTTTTATTCGCCAATATGATCTACGTTTTAATCATTTCACACAAGAAGATGTGAATGCTTATAAAAAGCCACTTATAGAAAATAATCCAGAGATATTTCATGATATTACACAGTGGCGTTGGCTTGCTGCTAGGAATATGTTGTTAGATTACAACTACAGTGAAGCTAAAGCAAAGCAAGGTGCAGATGAAATTATGGCGCACTTTGCTTATTGGCGTAGTCGTATTAATGTGCCTCAAAATACACATCAAGTCCTCACTCAATTAGCAGAAAAAATTCCGTTAATTGCGATTACAAATGGTAATGCAAATCCGCTAAGCTGTGGCTTAGGGCAGTATTTCTCACATATTTTAAAAGCTGGCCCTGATGGTCGCTCTAAACCTTATTCTGATATGTTTGATAAAGCAGCAATGCTTTTAAAAGTGCCTCATCAACACATTTTACATGTGGGTGATCATCTTGTGACGGATGTTGAAGGTGCTGTTAATAGTGGATTACAAGCTTGCTGGATTAACCTCGATAACCGTAGTTTATTTGAAGAAGGTGAAACTCGCGTGATGCCACATATTGAAATTACAGATTTAAGTAAACTGATAGAATTGGTTTAGCGTGATATTAGATCAAAATGGCAGAGATAAACGCAATTGAAAAAGGCTTTACTTTGCATCACGGATGAAATCCTGTTAGTTTGTTGCTTACTCACTATTTCTGTATATATCCACAGTATTTTCCTCACTAAATGATTGGTAATTATGGACGTCTCATATCTGCTAGAAGGCCTTAATGATAAACAGCGCGAAGCCGTGGCCGCACCTCGCATAAATATGTTGGTGCTTGCTGGCGCAGGCAGTGGTAAAACACGCGTATTGGTACATCGTATCGCTTGGTTATTATCTGTTGAGCAAGCTTCCCCTTTTTCTATTATGGCTGTGACGTTTACCAATAAAGCGGCAGCAGAAATGCGTCATCGTATCGAAGATTTAATTGGTACCAGTCAAGGCGGTATGTGGATTGGGACTTTCCATAGCTTGGCTCATCGTTTATTACGCGCACATTATCTCGATGCAAACCTACCACAAGATTTTCAAATTATTGACAGTGACGATCAATATCGCCTTATTCGTCGCATTGTTAAATCGATGAACCTTGATGATAAACAATGGCCTGCACGACAAGGAATGTGGTATATCAACGGTAAAAAAGATGAGGGATTACGCCCTCAGCATATTCAAACCTATGGTAATCCTGTTGAAACAACATGGCTAAAAGTGTACCAAGCATATCAAGAAGCATGTGATCGTGCGGGGCTGGTGGACTTTGCAGAGCTTTTATTACGTGCTCATGAGCTTTGGTTGAATAAGCCACAAATTTTAGAACATTACCAAAATCGCTTTACTAATATCTTGGTTGATGAGTTCCAAGATACTAACCGTATTCAATATGCATGGATTAGAATGCTGGCGGGTCAAACGGGTAAAGTGATGATTGTAGGCGATGATGACCAATCCATTTATGGTTGGCGTGGTGCACAAGTTGAGAATATTCAAAACTTCTTAAATGAATTTCCTGGCGCAGAGACTATCCGGTTAGAGCAAAATTATCGTTCTACAAGCAATATTCTAAAAGCTGCGAATGCGCTAATAGCAAACAATAGTGATAGATTAGGTAAAAATCTTTGGACTGAAGGTGCGGAAGGCGAGCCTATCTCACTATATTGTGCTTTTAATGATTTAGATGAAGCGCGTTATGTCGTTAGTCGAATTAAGCGCTGGCAAGAAGAAGGCGGCGCGCTGACAGATTGTGCCATTCTTTATCGTAGTAATGCCCAATCTCGTATAATGGAAGAAGCATTACTACAAGCGGCAATGCCATACCGTATTTATGGCGGGCAACGTTTCTTTGAACGCCAAGAAATCAAAGATGCGCTCTCTTATATGCGATTAACTGCGAATCGCCATGATGATGCTTCTTTCGAGCGTGTTGTGAATACACCGACACGAGGTATTGGCGATAGAACATTAGATATTGTTCGCCAAGTTGCAAGAGATAACCAAATTACTTTATGGGAAAGTGCATTACAGGTTATCGAACATAAAATGCTAGCAGGGCGAGCAACAGCAGCAATACAGAGATTCTTAGAGTTAATTGAGACATTAGCATCTGAAACGGCAGATATGCCATTACATGTACAGACAGACCGAATTATTCGTGATTCAGGTTTGAAAGCGATGTATGAGCAAGAAAAGGGTGAAAAAGCCCAAGCTCGTATTGAAAACTTAGAAGAGCTTGTCACTGCAACTCGTCAATTTAGTTATCAAGATGAAGACGAAGATTTGATGCCACTACAAGCGTTCCTTTCACATGCGGCATTAGAATCGGGTGAAAGCCAGGCCGATGCGTATCAAGATGCGGTTCAATTAATGACCCTTCACTCAGCTAAAGGGCTTGAATTTTCACAAGTCTTTATTGTGGGTGTTGAAGAAGGCATGTTCCCAAGCCAAATGTCATTAGATGAAGGTGGGCGTTTAGAAGAAGAGCGTCGCTTGGCCTATGTTGGTGTAACTCGCGCAATGAAAAAGTTAACGCTTACTTACGCTGAAAACCGCCGTCTATATGGAAAAGAAGTGAGTCATCGACCATCTCGCTTTATTGGTGAGTTACCTAAAGAATGTGTTGAAGAAGTCCGTTTACGAGCGACGGTTTCACGTCCTGTTAATCATAGCCGTTTAGGTACTCCGATTATCAGTAATGATACGGGGTATTCACTCGGACAACGTGTGAAACATCCTAAATTTGGTGATGGTACCATTATTAATATCGAAGGTAGTGGTGAGCATTGCCGATTACAAATTGCCTTTAATGGCGAAGGTATTAAATGGCTGGTGGCTGCATTTGCTCGACTAGAGTAAGTTGTCATTTAAAGTGAGCAGTTACTATCTTAATATAAAAAACACCCTTACTTGTCTATCAAATAAGTAAGGGTGTTTTTTTTAAGGGATGTTTGATTTGGTTGCTTAATAATCTTGTTATCTACTCTTATTTAATGGGATTATTTGATGAAAATTTCTAGTATCTTTTTTCACACTTACACTTTTGTATCGCCTTGCTCGCGAACCTCTCCGGTATCTTCTTCTAGTTATGAGTTTTTGGTCGAAAATACTGAGGAAGTTCTTTGTGATACTTACCATTCCAGTGGATCTATCAATGAGTTCGAAGAGGATTTGTATTGTAAATTATTGAGACACCAGCGTGATTATGTTCCTCGTATCAATCTCAATTACAGTGTTGTGATTAACCATATTCAAGTGATTAATAACGCAATGTTTACGTTATTTAGGCGTTCATATCGTCACGCAGAAGAGCTCTCAAAGAGTGTGCATTTGCTAAAGAAAAATAAGAAGAAACGCTCTCCCGCTTTTATACAGATTAGTAATTTAGCGGAAGAGTGAGTTTGGGATTAACCGCGTCTTAAACGACGTTGGGTATAGAGTGCATCTAAGGTAAATAAAATAAGGGCAACCCAAATAAAACCAAAGGTCACTAATCTTTCTGCATCAATCTGCTCGCCATATACCATTGTGGCAAGAATAAACATCAAAGTTGGGCCAATATATTGGAAGAAGCCTAAGGTTGATAAACGCAGATGATGAGCTGCTTCAGTAAAGAGCAATAATGGTACAGTTGTAATAATACCAGCTGCGATTAACAAGGTATTCAATGACCAACTGTTTTCAAGCATATTGCTTGTTGGCGAATGGGTAAAAAATAAGATGTAAATTAACGCAACAGGGAATAACCATAATGTTTCGACTAACATTCCTGTTTGTGCATCGACCCCTAATTTTTTACGCAGTAGACCATAAAGCCCAAAAGTCACAGCGAGACTTAAACCAATCACGGGTACAGATCCAAAGTGCCATAACTGAATAAATACCCCAGTAAAGGCTAAACCTACAGCTACCCATTGCATACGACGGAAACGCTCGCTTAAGAAAAGCATACCAAACAAGACGTTAACAAGGGGGTTAATAAAATAACCAAGACTAGCTTCTAGCATATAGCCATGGTTAACGGCCCATATATAGGTAAGCCAGTTAGTTGCGATAATGACTGCTGTTAGTGCCAAAAGTAGGATTTTTTTAGGTTGACGTATTAATTGGCGTAAATAAGGCCAATGACGACTAATCGTCATTAAAATCAACATAAAAAAGAATGACCATAGGATACGGTGTGTAAGGATCTCTTCTGCGGGCACTTCTTGAATGCTTTTAAAATAGACAGGGGCAATACCCCAGATCAAATAGGCGCCTAAGGCACATAAAACGCCTTTCATCGTGTTTTTCTGGCTCATGCTATCTCTGGAATTGATGGAAAGGAAATGTGTGACGGGGTTATCATACCCAATGACATTATCTAATGTGTCATTAGGCATGTATTTTTACAAGTAATTAATAACATTCTAAGCATCATAGCGCACAATGAATTTTAACAAAGACTTAACCCACAATGTAGGTTGCTGTTCCACTTGCTATATGAACTTGTTTTTCATTATGTAACTCAACACGAGCAACAGAGACTTTATTGCCACTGCGCAAGATATGGCTACTTGCAGTAAAACATTCCCCACGTCCAGGTCGTAAATAATCAACCCGTAAATCAATCGTACCCATTTTAGCGAGTTTCTGTTCTAACTGCTCTTGGGATATAGGTGCTAAACGTGTTAATGCATTACCAACACAAACTAATCCTGCACTAACATCAAGCACTGAAGCAATTAGGCCACCATGTAAAATACGTTGAGCAATATTACCGACCAATTTATCTTGGTAGCGGAATTGAATTTCTGCGTAATCTTGTTCAAAACGAACTAACTCCAAACCAATCAACTGGTTAAATGGCATTTTATATACAAAAACATGACCAATTAAGGTTTGAGCCTCTTCTAATGTTAGCTGCTTTTCCATTTTTAGGATCTCCGATATCACGTCATAAAGTTAATATAATGTTAATAATACATGACGAAACCGTAATTTCCCATTCGTGCTATAAATATAATGGTGTAAAAATATACGAGATTTAATGGCGATTACGTGTAAAATATGGTGGCTTAAGTGTAATAAAGCACATTTATAAGAACTAATTCCAAAGTAAGTACTAACTTTTATATTATTCAATAATGAAACAGGATAATTAACTATGCGTTACATCCGTTCTTTACTTGCGGTGGCTTTATTCTATCCAGCATGGGGATTTGCATCCGAAATTCAAACATCATCATCTCCTGCACCGCTTGTTCAGGGCAGTATCATTTCCGGTTTATTACAAGAATACGACTCACCTTTTGTTCTTTATCCTTATGAATCCAATTACATTATTTACACTGATACCTCTGATATGAATAAAGAGGCTATCCAAAGTTATGATTGGGGTAATAAGGCTAAAAAAGATGAGGTGAAATTTCAGCTCAGTTTGGCTTTTCCTTTATGGCGTGGTATTGCGGGTGAAAACTCTGTGTTAGCGGCGTCTTATACCCAACGTTCTTGGTGGCAATTAAGTAATAAGAAAGAATCAGCACCTTTCCGTGAGACGAACTATGAGCCACAACTCTTTCTAGGTTGGGCTACTGACTATAAATTTGCAGGTTGGACACTTCGTGAAATTGAGACAGGTTTTAATCATGAGTCAAATGGGCGTTCAGATCCTACATCTCGTAGTTGGAATCGAGTTTATGCGCGATTTATGGCACAAAAAGGTAATTTTCAGCTCGATTTAAAACCATGGTATCGTTTTAGTGAAAGTGCACAACGTGATGATAATCCAGAAATTAATCGTTACATGGGCTATTATCGTTTAAAAGCCGGTTATCGATTAGGTGAGAGTGTGATCACTGCTACTGGGCGCTATAACTGGAACAGTGGCTATGGTGCAGCTGAATTAGGTTGGAGCTATCCAATTACTAAGCATGTTCGCTTTTATACCCAAGTATTTAGTGGTTATGGTGAATCGATGATTGACTATAATTTTCGCCAGACACGTGTTGGTGTGGGTGTGATGCTGAATGATATGCTGTAATTTTCCTCGTTCTGGGGTAGCATAACGCTATAAATGATGACGGCACCTTTATATTGGTGCCTTTTCTTTGACTCCTCATCATAGTTTTTATCAGCAGCTTTTCAGAGGAACGGCGTGTCCACAGCAGAAGTTCTTAATTCAATGCCATCAGCACAGACTATTTTGCGAGAAACCTTTGGTTATCAGCAATTTCGTCCTGGTCAGCAAGAGATCATCCATACTATTACAACAGGACGTGATTGCCTTGTTGTGATGCCAACAGGGGGTGGAAAATCCCTTTGCTATCAAATTCCAGCATTATTGTTAGATGGATTAACCGTCGTTGTGTCGCCTTTGATTTCCTTGATGAAAGATCAAGTCGATCAGCTTTGCCTTCATGGCATTGAAGCTACTTATTTAAACTCAACACAAACCCGTGAAGAGCAACTTGATGTTCAAGTGCGTTGTCAAAAGGGTGAAATAAAACTGCTGTATATTGCTCCTGAACGTTTGATGATGGAGAGTTTTCTTCACCAATTAGTGCAGTGGAAACCTGCATTGTTAGCTGTTGATGAAGCGCACTGTATTTCACAGTGGGGGCATGACTTCCGCCCTGAATATCGAGGAATTGGATTATTAAGGCAATATCTCCCCGATGTTCCAATTGTTGCACTGACAGCAACAGCAGATAACACAACGCGTTATGACATTATAAATCAGCTAGTCTTGCATGATCCTTTAATTCATATCAGCAGTTTTGATAGGCCGAATATCCGCTACACTTTAGTTGAGAAATACAAGCCACTTGATCAACTTTGGCTCTTTATTCGTGGTCAAAAAGGAAAGTCAGGCATTATTTACTGTAATAGCCGCAGTAAAGTAGAAGAAACCGCAGAGCGACTCAGTAAGCGAGGGTTGAGTATTGCGGGTTATCATGCCGGAATGGAAATGACACAGCGAGCCAAAGTGCAAGAGGCGTTCCAGCGTGATGATTTGCAAATTGTGGTTGCAACCGTTGCGTTTGGAATGGGGATAAACAAGCCTAATGTGCGTTTTGTGGTTCACTTTGATATCCCCCGTAATATTGAATCTTATTACCAAGAAACTGGGCGAGCAGGGCGAGATGGATTACCTGCGGAAGCCGTATTATTTTACGATCCCGCTGATATGGCGTGGTTGCGTCGTTGTTTAGATGAAAAGCCAGAAAGTGACCAAAAAGCGATTGAAATGCATAAGCTCAACGCAATGGGGGCATTTGCTGAAGCACAAACATGCCGACGACTAGTACTCCTTAATTATTTCGATGAACATCGACAAAATGCCTGTGGTAACTGTGATATTTGTCTTGATCCTCCTAAACAATATGATGGATTGGTCGATGCGCAAAAGGCTTTATCCTGCATCTATCGTACGGGGCAGCACTTTGGGATTGGTTATATTGTCGAAATATTAAGAGGCGCGAATAATCAACGTATTCGCGATGCAGGGCACGATACATTACCTGTTTATGGTATTGGTAAAGCTCAAAGTCATGAACATTGGGTGAGCGTGATACGCCAACTTATTCATTTAGGGATGGTGACACAAAATATTGTACACCGCTCTGCATTACAGCTTACTGAGATGGCAAGACCCATCTTACGAGGTGAAGTTCCATTACAATTAGCCGTACCTAGATTATTAAGTCCAACAAAAAGCCGTAATCAACAAACAAAAAATGCACATAGACAGTACGATAGAAAATTATTTGCGAAACTACGTAAATTACGTAAATCTATTGCTGATGAAGAAAATATTCCGCCCTTTGTGGTCTTTAATGATGTCACATTGATAGAGATGGCAGAGCAATGCCCTGTTTATCCTGATGAGTTGTTATTAATAAACGGTGTCGGTCAACGAAAATTAGAACGATTTGGACCCGCTTTTATGACACTGATCCGTGACCATATTGAGGGCTTTGAATAACGCCAACAAGGAGAGCCAATGACAACCACTCTTTTTAAACATTCGTGGTTATCTCGTGAAAAGCAGTTTTCTGCTTTTACGAATGGCACTTTATTGGATTTTTGGAACCAGCGTGAAGAAGGTGAGTTTACGGGCGTTGATGGCGTAAAGATCCGTTATGTTCATTGGCGTTCAGCATCGCACAATAAAGCACTAGTAATTTCTTCAGGCCGTAGTGAAAGCTATGTAAAGTACCCTGAAGTTGCATTTGATTTTTTCCATATTGGCTACGATGTTTTTTTGCTTGATCATAGAGGGCAAGGCCTGTCAGGCAGACTATTAGAAGATACACAAAAAGGTCATGTAGAAAAATTCAGTGATTATATTGATGACTTCTCAACATTCATTGATACGATAGTGCTGCCTTATCAATACCAACATTATTTTGCATTAGCCCATTCAATGGGGGGTGCTATCTTAGCGGGATATCTTCTAAAACATCCTCATGTTTTTAAAGCAGCCGCATTAAGTGCGCCGATGTTTGGTATTAATTTACCGATACCTCGCTGGGTGGCTAATTTTTTAGTCAATCGAGCAGAACAAAGTCAATCTGAAAGAAATAACTACGCAGTATCAACAGGTAAATGGTTTCCACTACCTTTTATTCTTAATGTGTTAACACATAGCCATGAACGATACCGTCGTTATTTACGTTATTACGCTGATTATCCTGAGTTACGATTAGGTGGCCCTACTTATCATTGGATAGGAGAAAGCCTACAAACAGGGGATTGGTTAATTGAACATGCGGGAGAGATTGATACCCCTTTATTAGTGCTTGAAGCTGAGCATGACAAGGTGGTGGATAATCAAGAGCTAAGGGCTTTCTGTGAACGTTATAGTCAGTCCAGAACAAGAGAAGAAAAGCAAAAATTGCCACTAGTGATTAAGGGTGCGCATCATGAAATCTTGTTCGAAATAGATAAGCTACGCTCACAAGCATTGAATGAAATCTGTGAGTTTTATGATAAGCATTTATTTTAATCAGGAATGTGTATGTATTCGATAGTCGCTTCAGATCTTGATGGCACGTTGTTATCACCTAATCATGTATTAACTCCCTATACGCAAGAAACACTACACCTACTTATTAATAAAGGGGTGCATTTTGTATTTGCAACGGGTCGTCATCATGTTGATGTTGCTCAAATTCGTGACGGGTTAGGCATTAACGCTTATATGATAACGTCTAATGGTGCGAGAGTGCATAACACGCATGGTGACCTTATTTTTAGCCAAGATCTTGAGCCTGAAATCGCTTATGACTTGGCTCTTATGGTTTTTGATCACCCAAAAATTGAAACTAATATTTATGCTGGTGACTACTGGTATGTTAATAAAGAGATGCCGGGGGCTTGTGAGTTTTTTCGAGAATCAGACTTTAGCTATGAATTATATTGTAAAACCGGATTCCCGACTACCAATGTCTGTAAGGTCTTTTTCACCTCTGAAGATCATGAGCTATTACTGAAGCTAGAGAATGAAATTAATCAGCGCTGGGGTGATAAGGTCAATGTGAGTTTCTCACTGCGTAATTGCTTAGAAGTGATGGCAGGGGGCGTATCTAAAGGTGAGGCACTAGAGAAAGTGGCTGAACTGATGCAACACTCAGCGAAAGATGCTATCGCATTTGGTGATGGTATGAATGACAAAGAGATGCTCAAGATAGCGGGTAAAGGCTGCATTATGGAAAATGCCCATCAGGCATTAAAAGATCTGCTACCCAATATGGAAGTCATTGGTGCTAATGCGGATGAAGCAGTTCCTCATTATTTACGCAAGTTATACCAAGTGTGATCCTTTCTAAAGAAAAAGGCGAACAATATTATCTTGTTCGCCTTTTTCTTTTTTTATATTAATTGAAATAGTGGATTATAATCCACCGACTTCTCTAGGTGTCACTCGCATTGAGCTACGAATTGTATTACCCATCATATCCACTCTTGCTTGGAATGGTGGGAATGGTAATGGGATACCATGTTCTGCAAAGGCTAAGAGAATATTTTGATGAATTTCATGTCTCGCTGGCATTCTATGCCCCATCTCTGCGGCATAAACACGTAATTCGAAAATCTGAATACCTTGTTGTAAATCGACTAAATAAACCTCAGGCGCAGGGTTCTCTAAAATCATCGTAGAGCGTTTTGATGCTTCTAATAAGACATTGGTGACGTGCTCACTGTTGCAGTCTGCAGGAGCTGGAATGGTCATCACAATACGGGTAACAGAGTCCGACAGAGACCAGTTAATAAATTGTTCTGTGATAAAGGCTTTATTCGGTACGATAATCTCTTTTCTATCCCAGTCGGTCAACGTTGTCGCTCGGGTGTTGATCTTAGAAATATTCCCCGTCAAATTACGAATGGTTACGGTATCACCAATACGGATCGGTTTTTCAAATAAGATCATCAACCCTGAAATGATATTGGCAAAAATTTCTTGTAAACCAAAGCCTAACCCAACCCCCATTGCTGCGACTAGCCATTGTAATTTTGACCATTCAATCCCTAATAAAGAGAAGCCTACAATACTACCAATTAGAGTGATGCTGTATTTAGTCATGGTAGTAATGGCATAGCCTGTACCTGGCGTTAAATCTAAATGTTGCAAAATAGCCAGTTCAAGTAAAGCGGGTAAGTTTCTCACCAATTGCGTAGTGATAATAATCACAAGGATCGCCACTAAAATAGATCCCATGGTAATAGGTTGTATGGTGTTAACTCCATTCACCGATGAGGTTACATCCCAAAGACGAATATTATCGACAAAGGAAAATGCAGTGTTTAATTCAGACCATAATAAGATCATCGACACTAATGCAATCATAGTCAGAATAGAGCGAACTAAACCAATAGATTGCGCACTGATTGCATCAAGGTCTATTTCTTGAGCTTCTATTTCTAGTCCTACAGTACTCTCACCGCTACTGCCTACTATGGTATTTTCATCTTCGCCTTTTGCACGTTGGGCGAGAATTTCAGCCCGTTTCTGTTTTGCACGCTCAAAAGCTAATTTACGACGTTGAATAAGCATCCAACGCTGAATAATGTGATAGATAATCAGTAAAGCAAACCAAATTGCGACTGACATTTCTAAACGGCCAAGCAAGACAATCGAGGTAGAAAGGTAACCTAAAACAGCGGCTAAGCCTGCAATAACAGGAGCAAGAAGTAAGAACCACCATAAGATAGTGTTTATTGCATTATCACCAGATCCATGTTTATCAAGATAAAGGGGAACATGGGCTTTTTTAAGACTGGAAGTAATAAAGCTTAGGGCTATACAGAGTAGCAAGAAACAGAAGCGACCAACGGTTGGTGCAAATTCTCTATCACTATAATATTCAAAGGTAATTAATGACATCATCAGCGGGACGATGACAAAAATGGAAAGCTGGTAAAAACGCATTGCTTTTTTGACTCTACTTTCTTTCCATTTAAATTGAGCAATAAATAAACCGTTATGACGTGCGAAGGTTGCACTGATCATAAATAGCCACAACACGGGGGCGGCCGCCGTTACACCATAGCCAATCGCGCCGGCCATTGGATAACGCCATTCAACACTTTGTAAGCCATAACCAACCGCAGACCATAACAGAGGTAGCGGAAGTGCAATTAAAATAGACCAAAATACGGTGCGTATTGTCAGTGAAAAATGATCTTGAGTGACTTTACCAATACGGTTACTGACCCTTTCAAGAAAGGCGTTGTAGTGCTTTCGAGTACGAAGGCTAAAACCAACAATTGATAAGGTAACAAACAAGAATAGAAACGTATCTTGGTTTTTAAGCATGCTAGCAGCCGCATGGCCTAATTGTGAAAAGGTATCTAACGAAAGTAATCGAGTGATATCTTTGACTAATAAAACTGGATAATTGAATTTGATAGGGCTGATATCGGCAACCCAGAACATATAACGGTTTGTCGCGTCTTTTGTTTCTTTTAAAGCATCCGCTAATTGTGTTGTCGCAACTTTCAGTTTTGTTAACTCAAGAATTTGAGAATCATAGCCTGATAGCAATGAATTGAGTAATTCATGACGTGCTTGAATTAGTGAATCAAAGATATATTGTTGAGCTTCCGGCAATTTAGAACCATCTGCGGTTTCTGGTGGCTGGATCTTATTTAAGTTCTCCAGCATATCTTCATAACCTAAACGCTCAACACGTAATTGAATAATATCTCTATCAAGTTCTTGTGAACGAGGCATTTCAGGTAAACGAGAAAGTTGTGTTCTTAGTGCTTCACCTAATGCTGTTGAGCCACTTAACCATTGAGCTTGCTCTCGAATAGTTGTTAGTGTTTGGCGGACTTGTTGTGTTTGTTGGGTGGTGATGCGCTGTTTTTCTGATAGCTCACTCATTTCCTGAGTTTGTTTATTCAGGATCTGCGAAAGTTCACGATTAGTTTGGATCTGTTTTGTCAGAAACTCAGGTAATTCGCCACCTTGTTCTGCTAACATCTCTGTTTTTTCTAACGCAAGATCAGCGACTTCTTGGCGTTTTATATTCAATAAACTACGTAATTGTTGTAGTTGTACATCAAGGCGTTGATAGCGTTTTTTAAATAGTTCTAAGCGAAGGCGTGCTATTTCTTGGCGATTATTCGCTGATAGCTGTGCCATTTCTAGCTCATTAACCATCGCTTTACGAGCTGTTACTTCAGCTTGAGTCAGCTTATTTTGAGCTTCTGTTAACGGTGTTGTTGATGCACTGACAGAGGCAAGCCTTGCTGTTGCGTCACTCAATAAACGACGTGCTTCCGAGAGTTGTTGAGGCAATAAATTTAAAGACTCACTGATTTCACGGCTTTTGTCTTGTTCTTGCTGTTGAAGCCTTGCTTGCTCCATTAATTGGCTACTGACTTGAATAATTTTTTGTTCTAAATCAGGAATGCTAATTTTTTCTGGGATAGTTGGAACTGCGTGACTTTCTTCAAGAAGCTTAGTTCTGAGTTCTTTGGTGATCTCTGGATAATCATCAATGGTTTTTTGATAGTTGTCTGCATTTGTTTGCGCTTTTTCACCATCATTAATCCAGTTGATAGTGCCTTGTAGCGCCTGAACAGCCTCAATATCTTGAGGATTAGTACTTCCTTCAAGTTGTTTAATATCTTGACGTAATTTCTCTACATCTGCTGATATTGCAGATGTGCTTAACGAAAAAGTCAAAAAGAGCGAGAAGAAAAGACTGATTATCAGGCGCACAAAGGTTACTCCGAATTACGTATTATTCACTGATGGCGTTAGCGTCATTGCCAGCAACATTGATGATGGAACCTAATTGTTCCCCCATTAATGTAACGGAGCCATTCATAAGATCTTTATTCAATTGAACAGTATTTTCAGGGAAAAGGTTGATGACTGTTGAGCCTAACTTAAATCGCCCCATTTCCTCACCTTTTTTCAAGAATATCGCCCCTGCTTTGTCTGCTTGAGGATAAGTCCAACGTTTAATAATACCTTCACGAGGCGGTGTTACCATGCCACACCAAATCGTTTCAATACTACCGACAATAGTTGCACCTACCAGAATTTGTATCATTGGACCAAATTGTGTTTCAAAAAGACAAATAATGCGTTCATTACGTGCAAATAAGTTTGGTACATTGGCCGCCGTTAATGGATTAACGGAGAAGAGATCACCAGGAACATAAATCATCTCTTTTAATAAACCATCGCAAGGCATGTGAACACGGTGGTAATCGCGAGGCGAAAGATATGTCGTAATAAACTGACCATTACGGAACTTATCTGCCAACATAAAGTTACCCGCGAGTAACGCTTCAAGAGTGTAATGATGTCCTTTAGCTTGCAGAATTTGATCGTCTTGGATAAGACCAAGTTGGCTGACCGCACCGTCTGCTGGTAATGCAAGTTTGTCATCACCTTCAACAATAGGACGTACGCCGTCTTTTAAAGCCCGGATAAAGAACTCATTGAATGTTGAATAAGCTTGGAACTGGCTGTCTTTCGCTTCATTCATATCGACTTTGTAGGCTTTTGCGAAGGCTTTGATAACAAACTGAGTGATTGCACCCGCTTTTTTGTTTGCAAACCAACCTGCTAGCTGTGTGAGCCATAATTTAGGCAATAAATACTGTAGTTTAATTTTTAGCTTGTCCAAAATGGCAACCTCTGGGATTAAACGATAAAAAATAGACAAAAGGGGTCTATTGTACCCACCCTTAATAGGGTTGTCAGTGAATCAATTATTAAGAGTCTAAATTAATGTTCTTACGAACTTTCACCTGACTCATACTTTCTAAAATACGATGGTAGTTTTCAAAGCGTGTTTCTGATATTTCACCCTTCTTTACGGCTTCACTGATTAAGCAACCCGGATCGTCTAAATGTTTACAATCGCGGAATTTACAACCACCAAGGTACGGTCTAAATTCAACAAATCCTTTTGTCACTTGATCTGGCGTTAAATGCCATAAGCCAAATTCACGGACACCTGGAGAATCAATCACATCTCCGCCTTGTGGGAAATGGTAAAGACGTGATGCGGTTGTTGTATGTTGCCCTAAACCAGAGTTATCAGAGACCTGATTAACAACAATACTTTCTTCCATCGGTGGTAGTAGCGTGTTAAGTAAGCTTGATTTACCCACACCAGACTGCCCAGCAAAAATAGAGATACGGCCGATAAGTTCTTGTGTGAGCGCTTCTAGCCCTTCTTTAGTATAGCTAGAGACTTCAAGGACACGATAACCAATATCTTTATAAGTCTGCATCCATTCACTAACTGTCTTACGACTTTGTTCATCTAACATATCGATTTTATTGAGCACAATTAGAGGCTCAACATTTAACGTTTCACAAGCGACAAGGTAACGGTCGATAATATTTAAAGACAACTCAGGCAAAATGGCGGAGACAATAATTATCTGGTCAATGTTTGCCGCAATAGGTTTAATTCCATCATAATAGTCAGGGCGTGTTAGCACAGAAGTACGTTCATGTACCGCTTCAACGATACCATTCACTCGGACATTTTCTTGTGTTTGTAGCGCAGGGCGCCACACAACTTTATCACCTGTCACTAAGGATGAAATTGTGCGTCGGATATTGCATCGAGTAATCGAACCGTCAGTCGCTTCAATATCTGCATGTTGGCCAAAACGGCTGATGACTAAACCTTCGGACGCTTCGCCTAATTGCGTATCGTCTAATTCAACATGGTTTTTTTTCTCTTTGCTCTGCAAACGCTTTTTATGGTTTTCTTGTACTCGACGTTGCTGGCCTTTAGATAATTTACGTTTTGTCACCGATCCTCACTTGTATTATTCGGTTAGATGTTCTTCTGTCGTGCTTATTGAGTAAACGCGCTATGATAAACGCTAAAATATCATGTCTCACACTTAGAAACAGCTAGGATATATTATGTCAAAAAGCGAGAACAATCTGATCTGGATAGATCTGGAAATGACCGGTCTTGATCCTGAATGTGACCGTATCATCGAAATTGCCACCATTGTGACAGATCCTCAACTTAATATTTTAGCCGAAGGCCCAGTAATTGCTGTACACCAATCGGATGAACAACTGAGTTTAATGGATGAATGGAATACTCGCACTCATACTGGTAGTGGTTTAGTTGAGCGAGTGAAAACCAGTCAATATGATGATAATTCAGCACAAAAAGCGACAATTGAATTCCTAGAAAAATGGGTGCCTAAAGGGGTATCACCTATTTGTGGCAATAGTGTGGGTCAAGACCGACGTTTTCTGTACCGTTATATGCCAGAGCTAGAGCAATATTTTCACTACCGCTATCTTGATGTCAGTACATTAAAAGAGTTGGCGCGTCGTTGGAAGCCTGAAATTTTAGACGGTTTTAAGAAAAAGAATACTCATCAAGCATTAGATGATATTCGTGAATCTATTGCAGAGCTAGACTATTATCGTAAGACCTTTATTAAAGAGTAAAAAATGTGCATCCATGATTGATATTGCACCATTGTGATGATTTTATCGGCATGCAATCAAAAAAACGCATTTTTTTGTTGATAAGGGCTTGCGGTTAAGCATTTTTCTCGTATAATGCGCTTCCCGTACCGATGAAGAATTTTATTTGTACGGGTGTAAGAAAGATGCGGGAATAGCTCAGTTGGTAGAGCACAACCTTGCCAAGGTTGGGGTCGCGAGTTCGAGTCTCGTTTCCCGCTCCAATCTTTCTTAGACAATTGTTAGTAGTGTTATGTGACGCGGGAATAGCTCAGTTGGTAGAGCACAACCTTGCCAAGGTTGGGGTCGCGAGTTCGAGTCTCGTTTCCCGCTCCAAATCTTTTACTAACTATTGTCAAAACTTACCAAATGCGGGAAT
>NZ_PENV01000028.1:0-29866 GCF_003144375.1 Proteus genomosp. 4 str. ATCC 51469 | reverse complement strand
CATCAACATGATCGTTGAACTGATTCACCCAATCGCGATGGACGACGGTTTACGTTTCGCTATCCGTGAAGGTGGCCGTACAGTAGGTGCGGGCGTTGTTGCTAAAGTATTAGGTTAATTACTCGCGTAATTCTCCTAGAGAAGGGCATCAATTGATGCCCTTTTTATGCGTTGTTTGAAAAAGAACCTATCTCATCACTAGTTTGATGGAAATTATTGGTGAGATAGGCTCTGATACAACGAATCGAGTCCAGTATCTTGCAGATACGAATGTCATAGAGATATGACACTGTGTCAGATGCAATCATAGTTGATTTTATGGTTAGTCTGATTTGTTTTGCTCTTGCGAGGCAAGCTGGCTATTTATTTACATCATATGACAGGTTAATTTATGAGTGCGAATAGCGGAGCTCAAGATAGCAAACGCGGTGGTGATATCGCTAAGTGGATCATTACCGTTTTATTGCTGGCAGTAGCAGTGGGTGGCAACTATCTTTACCGTGAATTTAACCTAGCGTTACGAGCTTTAGCTGTTGTTGCTTTGTTCGTAGCAGCGGGTGGGATCGCGTTGTGGACAACACAAGGTAAAGCAACATTAGCATTTGCTCGCGAAGCGCGCATTGAAATGCGTAAAGTAGTATGGCCAACACGTCAAGAAACATTGCAAACAACCCTGATTGTTGCTGCAGTGACGGCTATTGTGTCATTAGTTCTTTGGGGACTGGATGGCATTCTGGTTCGTTTTGTTTCATTTATTACTGGCCTGTGAGGTGTTCATGACTGATTCTCCAAAAAAACGCTGGTATGTCATTCAGGCATTTTCGGGCTTTGAAGGCCGTGTTGCACAGTCTCTGCGTGAACATATCAAATTAAACGAAATGGAAGACTCATTCGGCGAAGTTATGGTTCCAACCGAAGAAGTGGTTGAGATCCGTAGCGGTCAACGTCGCAAAAGTGAGCGTAAATTTTTCCCAGGCTATGTTCTTGTCCAAATGGTCATGAATGATGCAACTTGGCACTTAGTACGTAATGTACCTCGTGTTATGGGATTCATTGGCGGAACGTCTGACAGACCTGCACCAATTAGCGATAAAGAAGTTGATGCGATTATGAATCGCTTACAACAAGTTGGTGATAAACCACGTCCTAAAACACTGTTTGAACCAGGTGAAATGGTTCGTGTTAGCGATGGTCCATTCGCTGACTTTAACGGTGTTGTTGAAGAAGTTGATTACGAAAAAAGCCGCTTAAAAGTCTCTGTATCAATCTTCGGTCGTGCAACACCAGTTGAGTTAGACTTTAGTCAGGTTGAAAAAGGTTAAACCTTTTTACGTTGCTTTCTTGCAAAAGGTGGAAAAGTTATCTACAATTTTCCACCTTTCGTTTTGAGTTGTTTTGCCATAAGGCAGAACAAAGTAAAATCGGGGAGCCCTAGCCGGGCGATATACCCAAATTGAGGAATTAATTAATGGCTAAGAAAGTCCAAGCCTATATCAAACTGCAAGTTTCTGCAGGTATGGCTAATCCAAGTCCACCAGTTGGTCCAGCTCTGGGTCAACAAGGTGTTAACATCATGGAATTCTGTAAAGCATTCAACGCTAAAACTGAAAGCGTAGAAAAAGGCTTACCAATTCCTGTTGTTATTACAGTTTACGCTGACCGTTCTTTCACTTTCGTTACCAAAACTCCTCCAGCAGCAGTTCTGCTGAAGAAAGCTGCGGGCGTGAAATCAGGTTCTGGTAAACCGAACAAAGAGAAAGTAGGTAAAATTACTTCTGCTCAAGTTCGTGAAATCGCAGAAACTAAAGCTGCGGACCTGACTGGTGCTGACGTTGAAGCTATGATGCGTTCAATCGAAGGTACTGCTCGTTCCATGGGCCTGGTAGTGGAGGATTAATCTGATGGCTAAACTAACCAAGCGCATGCGCAATATCCGTGAAAAAGTTGAAGTAACTAAACAGTACGAAATCACTGAAGCTGTTGCTTTACTGAAAGAACTGGCTACTGCTAAATTCGTTGAAAGCGTTGACGTTGCTGTTAACCTTGGCATCGATGCACGTAAATCAGATCAAAACGTTCGTGGTGCAACTGTACTTCCACACGGTACTGGCCGTTCAGTTCGCGTTGCTGTATTCGCACAAGGTGCAAATGCAGAAGCTGCTAAAGAAGCAGGCGCTGAATTAGTCGGTATGGACGACTTAGCTGCTAAAGTTAAAGCTGGCGAAATGGACTTTGACGTTGTTATCGCATCTCCAGATGCAATGCGCGTTGTAGGTCAATTAGGTCAAATCCTTGGCCCACGTGGCTTAATGCCAAACCCGAAAGTGGGTACTGTAACTCCTAACGTTGCTGAAGCAGTTAAAAATGCTAAAGCTGGTCAGGTTCGTTACCGTAACGACAAAAATGGTATTATCCATACCACTATCGGTAAAGTTGATTTCAACGAAGAACAGTTGAAAGAAAACTTAGAAGCTCTGCTGGTTGCGCTGAAAAAAGCAAAACCATCTGCAGCGAAAGGCGTTTATATCAAGAAAGTAAGCCTGTCTACCACTATGGGTGCAGGTGTTGCTATTGATCAAGCTAGCTTGAGCGCGACAGTTTAATCTTAGATTAGACTAAAGTCATAAAAGACTTTACCTTGGCGTCAAATTTGTATAGAATTTGACGCCTTGAGTTTAGCTATGTGGTATTTTGTTTAAGTCTGCATAACTAAATTCTCTGAATTTCGGTTGGAGTCTGGCCTATCCAGACCCCGTCCAAGACCGCAGGTGTAAGTAATTACTTAATTTTCCTGCGTAGACGGTGAGAGAGCCAATAAAGAATTATATATTCTGGATTCTACTCACCGTGTTTTAGCGCTTATACCATTGTGGTCATAAGTGATGTGAGTCCCGAGTTTTTACTCGGTTAATCCAGGAGCAAGAAGCTAATGGCACTAAATCTTCAAGACAAACAAGCGATTGTTGCTGAAGTCAGCGAAGTTGCCAAAGGTGCGCTTTCTGCAGTTGTTGCGGATTCCCGTGGCGTTACTGTAGCTAAAATGACCGAACTGCGTAAAGCATGTCGTGAAGCTGGCGTTACTGTACGTGTAGTACGTAACACACTTCTGCGTCGTGCTGTTGAAGGTACTTCTTATGAAGTACTGAAAGATGCATTTGTTGGTCCAACCTTGATTGCATTTTCTGCTGAACATCCGGGCGCTGCAGCTCGTCTGTTCAAAGAATTCGCGAAAGCGAACCCAGCATTCGAGATTAAAGCGGCTGCCTTTGAAGGTGAGTTTATCCCAGGTTCGAACATCGATCGTCTGGCTACACTCCCAACTTACGATGAAGCAATCGCACGCCTGATGGCAACCATGAAAGAAGCCTCTGCAGGCAAATTGGTTCGCACTCTGGCTGCTCTGCGCGATCAGAAAGAAGCTGCTTAATAGCCAATTTCTTCGTTGCTTTATTTACGTATAAACTTTTTCTGAATTTTAGGAACACTTGTTATGTCTATTTCTAAAGACGATATCTTAAACGCAGTTGCTGAAATGTCTGTAATGGACGTTGTTGAACTGATCTCTATGATGGAAGAAAAATTCGGTGTATCTGCTGCTGCAGCTGTTGCTGTTGCTGCGGGTCCAGCAGAAGCTGCTGAAGAGAAAACTGAATTTGACGTTATCCTGAAAGCTATCGGCGGTAACAAAGTAGCAGTAATCAAAGCAGTACGTGGCGCTACCGGTCTTGGCCTGAAAGAAGCTAAAGACTTAGTAGAATCTGCACCAGCAGCTCTGAAAGAAGGCGTAAGCAAAGATGATGCTGAAGCTCTGAAGAAAGCTCTGGAAGAAGCAGGCGCTGAGGTTGAAGTTAAATAATTTAACTTCCCAGAGTGCAGCCTAACGGCTGATGGCTGGTGATTTTTTGGTCACCAGCCTTTTTGCGCTGTAAGGTAAGAGTCACTTTTTCACACTTTTTTGGTGTCTCATTACTTCAATATTTTTTGCTATTGACGACTTAATATACTGTGTTAATCACTACGATCCACGTTCTCGAAAGCTCGGTAGTGAGCTCGACACAATGAAATGATTTAAGAGTAATAGCAATGAATATTCGGAAAATAGTTGTTTTCCTACCTACAAAAAAATAGTGTTATCAGAATGTCGAGCCATCCTTAAAAAGTTAAGGACAGGCAGAGTGGGTCACTTTTCAGCGAGCTGAGGAACCCTATGGTTTACTCCTATACCGAGAAAAAACGTATTCGTAAGGATTTTGGTAAACGTCCACAAGTTCTGGATGTTCCCTATCTCCTTTCTATCCAACTTGACTCGTTCCAGAAGTTCATCGAGCAAGATCCTGATGGTCAAAACGGTCTGGAAGCAGCTTTCCGTTCCGTATTTCCTATCCAAAGCTACAGTGGTAATGCTGAATTACAATATGTCAGCTACCGCTTAGGCGAGCCTGTTTTTGATGTTAAAGAATGTCAGATCCGCGGTGTAACTTACTCAGCACCTCTGCGTGTAAAACTGCGTCTAGTCATTTATGAACGTGAAGCCCCAGAAGGCACCGTTAAAGACATCAAAGAACAAGAAGTCTATATGGGTGAAATCCCATTAATGACCGATAATGGTACTTTTGTTATCAATGGTACTGAGCGTGTTATCGTTTCCCAGTTACACCGTAGCCCTGGTGTGTTCTTTGATAGTGACAAAGGTAAAACACACTCTTCAGGTAAGGTACTGTATAACGCACGTATTATCCCTTATCGTGGCTCATGGTTAGACTTTGAATTCGACCCTAAAGATAACCTTTTTGTCCGTATTGACCGTCGCCGTAAATTACCTGCGACTATCATTTTACGCGCAATGAACTACAGCACTGAAGAAATCTTAGGTTTATTCTTCGAAAAAACATTGTTTGAAATCAGCAACAACAAGCTGATGATGACATTAGTGCCTGAACGTCTGCGTGGTGAAACTGCTTCATTTGATATTGAAGCAAACGGCAAAGTGTATGTCGAAAAAGGCCGTCGTATTACCGCTCGCCATATTCGTCAATTAGAAAAAGAGCAAGTTGACCGCATTGAAGTACCTGTTGAATACATTGCAGGTAAAGTGGTTGCTCGTGACTATATTGATGAAGCGACAGGTGAACTGATTTGTGCTGCTAACATGGAAATCTCTTTAGATGTGTTAGCTCGCTTAAGTCAAGCTGGTCATAAAACAATTGAAACTCTGTTTACCAATGACTTAGATCATGGTGCTTATATTTCAGAAACTGTTCGCGTCGATCCTACAAACGATCGCTTAAGCGCGTTAGTTGAAATCTATCGCATGATGCGTCCTGGTGAGCCACCTACACGCGAAGCTGCAGAAAACTTATTTGAGAACTTATTCTTCTCTGAAGATCGTTATGATCTTTCTGCTGTAGGTCGTATGAAGTTCAACCGTTCGTTAAGCCGTGACGAAGTTGAAGGTTCTGGCATCCTGAGCCAAGAAGATATCATTGAAGTAATGAAAAAACTGATTGATATCCGTAATGGTAAAGGTGAAGTGGATGATATCGACCACTTAGGTAACCGTCGTATTCGTTCTGTTGGCGAAATGGCTGAAAACCAATTCCGTGTTGGTCTGGTGCGTGTTGAACGTGCAGTTAAAGAGCGTCTGTCTTTAGGCGATCTTGATGCATTAATGCCACAAGATATGATCAACGCAAAACCGATTTCTGCTGCTGTCAAAGAGTTCTTTGGCTCTAGCCAGTTATCACAGTTTATGGATCAGAATAACCCGCTATCAGAAATTACGCACAAACGTCGTATTTCTGCATTAGGCCCAGGTGGTTTGACCCGTGAACGTGCAGGCTTCGAAGTTCGAGACGTACACCCAACTCACTACGGTCGTGTGTGTCCAATCGAAACGCCTGAAGGTCCAAACATCGGTCTTATCAACTCATTATCTGTTTATGCACAGACTAACGAGTACGGTTTCCTTGAAACGCCTTACCGTGTTGTTGAAAACAACGCTGTAACAGATGAAATTCACTATCTGTCTGCAATCGAAGAAGGTAACTTCATCATTGCTCAGGCTAACTCCGTATTAGACGATGACAATCACTTCGTTGAAGAATTAGTTACTTGCCGTCATAAAGGTGAGTCAAGCTTATTTAGTCGTGACCAAGTTCAGTACATGGACGTTTCAACCCAACAGGTTGTTTCTGTCGGTGCTTCACTGATCCCATTCCTTGAACACGATGACGCCAACCGTGCATTGATGGGTGCGAACATGCAACGTCAGGCTGTTCCTACACTTCGTGGTGATAAACCACTAGTAGGTACAGGTATGGAACGTGCTGTAGCGGTTGACTCCGGTGTTACTGCGGTTGCTAAACGTGGCGGTGTTGTTCAGTATGTTGATGCTTCTCGTATCGTTATCAAAGTTAACGAAGAAGAAACTTACGCTGGTGAAGCGGGCATCGATATCTACAGCTTGACTAAATACACCCGTTCTAACCAGAACACATGTATTAACCAAACGCCTTGCGTATCTTTAGGTGAACCTGTTGATCGCGGTGACGTGTTAGCTGATGGTCCTTCAACAGACCTTGGTGAGTTAGCATTAGGTCAAAACATGCGCGTGGCATTTATGCCATGGAATGGTTATAACTACGAGGACTCCATCCTTGTATCTGAGCGTGTTGTTCAAGAAGACCGTTTCACTACTATCCACATTCAAGAACTCGCTTGTGTCTCTCGTGATACTAAGTTAGGGCCTGAAGAGATCACTGCTGATATCCCGAACGTTGGTGAAGCAGCGTTATCTAAACTGGATGAATCAGGTATCGTTTATATCGGTGCTGAAGTGAAAGGTGGTGACATTCTGGTTGGTAAAGTAACACCTAAAGGTGAAACTCAACTGACTCCAGAAGAGAAACTGCTACGTGCTATCTTCGGTGAGAAAGCGTCTGATGTTAAAGATTCTTCTCTGCGTGTTCCTAATGGTGTGTCTGGTACAGTTATCGATGTACAAGTCTTCACCCGTGATGGCGTAGAAAAAGATAAACGTGCATTAGAAATCGAAGAATCACAGTTACGTGAAGTTAAGAAAGACTTAACTGAAGAACTGCGTATCTTTGAAGCTGGTTTATTCGCTCGTATCCGTGGTGTTCTGATTGCTGGCGGTATTGAAGCTGAGAAATTAGATAAATTACCTCGTGAACGTTGGTTAGAACTGGGTATTGCGGATGAAGAGAAGCAAAACCAGTTAGAACAATTAGCTGAACAGTATGATGAACTGAAAGCTGAGTTCGCGAAGAAACTGGAAGCCAAACGTCGTAAAATCACTCAAGGCGATGATTTAGCACCAGGCGTGCTGAAAATCGTTAAGGTTTACCTGGCAGTTAAACGTCAGATCCAACCTGGTGATAAGATGGCGGGTCGTCATGGTAACAAGGGTGTTATCTCTAAGATTAACCCAATTGAAGACATGCCATACGATGAAAACGGTAATCCAGTAGACCTCGTACTGAACCCACTAGGTGTACCATCACGTATGAACATCGGTCAGATCCTTGAAACTCACTTGGGTATGGCTGCTAAAGGTATCGGTGATAAGATCAACGCGATGCTGAAACAGCAACAAGAAGTTGCTAAATTACGTGAATTTATCCAGAAAGCTTACGATCTGGGTATGGCACCTCGTCAGAAAGTTGATCTGGACACCTTCAGCGATGAAGAAGTGTTACGTCTGGCTGAAAACCTGAAAAAAGGTATGCCAACCGCAACACCTGTGTTCGATGGTGCAGAAGAAATGGAAATTAAAGAGATGCTGAAATTAGCTGATCTTCCAACTTCTGGTCAGATTACACTTTTCGATGGTCGTACAGGTGAACAATTTGAGCGTCCAGTAACTGTTGGTTACATGTACATGCTGAAACTGAACCACTTAGTTGATGATAAGATGCACGCCCGTTCTACCGGTTCGTACAGCTTAGTTACTCAGCAACCTCTTGGTGGTAAAGCTCAGTTTGGTGGACAGCGTTTCGGGGAGATGGAAGTGTGGGCACTGGAAGCATACGGTGCAGCTTATACTCTTCAAGAAATGCTTACTGTTAAGTCGGATGACGTTAACGGTCGTACCAAAATGTACAAAAACATCGTTGATGGTAACCATCAGATGGAACCAGGTATGCCAGAGTCGTTCAACGTATTGTTGAAAGAGATCCGTTCACTGGGTATCAACATCGAATTGGAAGACGAATAACGGATTCCATATAGACAGACTGCTAGAAATGGCAGTCTGTCAAACAGTGACTACACTGGTTTAAAGGGGTGAATGACAGGGGTCATTTGCCTGGCAGGTCTAACTCCGACAGGAGCCATTTCGTGAAAGACTTATTAAAGTTTCTGAAAGCGCAAACCAAGACCGAAGAGTTTGATGCGATCAAAATTGCTCTGGCATCACCTGATATGATCCGTTCATGGTCATTTGGTGAAGTTAAAAAGCCAGAAACAATTAACTACCGTACGTTCAAACCAGAACGTGACGGTCTTTTCTGTGCCCGTATTTTCGGACCAGTAAAAGATTACGAATGTTTGTGTGGTAAATACAAACGTTTAAAACACCGTGGTGTTATCTGTGAGAAGTGTGGCGTTGAAGTTACACAAACTAAAGTTCGTCGTGAACGTATGGGTCACATCGAATTAGCTTCTCCAGTTGCTCACATTTGGTTCTTGAAATCACTGCCGTCCCGTATCGGTCTGCTGCTGGATATGCCACTGCGCGATATTGAACGTGTACTGTATTTTGAATCTTACGTTGTTGTTGAAGGCGGGATGACCAGCCTTGAACGTGGCCAAATCTTAACAGAAGAGCAATATCTTGATGCATTAGAAGAATTCGGTGACGAATTTGATGCGAAGATGGGTGCAGAAGCTGTTCAGAACCTGTTACAGAGCATGGATCTGGAACAAGAGTGTGAAACGCTACGTGAAGAGTTAAACGAAACTAACTCTGAAACTAAACGTAAGAAACTGACTAAACGTATCAAGTTACTTGAAGCGTTCATGCAATCAGGCAATAAACCTGAGTGGATGATCTTAACTGTACTGCCTGTGTTACCACCAGACTTACGTCCACTGGTTCCACTTGATGGCGGTCGTTTTGCGACATCTGACCTGAACGATTTATATCGTCGTGTGATCAACCGTAACAACCGTTTAAAACGCCTGCTTGATTTAGCAGCTCCAGACATCATCGTGCGTAATGAAAAACGTATGTTACAAGAGTCTGTGGATGCGTTATTAGATAACGGTCGTCGTGGTCGTGCGATCACAGGTTCTAACAAACGTCCTCTGAAATCTTTGGCTGATATGATCAAAGGTAAACAAGGTCGTTTCCGTCAAAACCTGTTAGGTAAACGTGTTGACTATTCTGGTCGTTCTGTAATCACCGTTGGTCCATACCTGCGTCTGCATCAGTGTGGTCTACCGAAAAAAATGGCTCTTGAGTTATTCAAACCATTTATTTACGGAAAACTGGAAACCCGTGGTTTAGCGACAACAATCAAAGCCGCTAAAAAAATGGTTGAGCGCGAAGAAGCGGTTGTTTGGGATATCTTAGATGAAGTTATCCGTGAACACCCAGTGATGCTAAACCGTGCACCAACACTTCACCGTTTAGGTATTCAGGCATTTGAACCAATCCTTATCGAAGGTAAAGCTATTCAGTTACACCCACTCGTTTGTGCGGCATATAACGCCGACTTCGATGGTGACCAAATGGCGGTTCACGTACCATTGACATTAGAAGCACAGCTAGAAGCTCGTGCGCTGATGATGTCAACAAATAACATCCTGTCTCCAGCAAGTGGTGACCCAATCATCGTTCCTTCACAGGACGTTGTATTAGGTCTTTACTACATGACTCGTGACTGCATCAATGCCAAAGGTGAAGGCATGGTGCTAAGTGGTCCTAAAGAAGCTGAACGCGTTTATCGCGCTGGTTTAGCCTCTTTACACGCACGCGTTAAAGTACGTATCACTGAAGAGATCAAAGATGGCGAAGGTAACATCACTACTGAAACTAGCTTAAAAGACACAACTGTTGGTCGAGCTATTTTATGGATGATCGTACCAAAAGGCCTACCTTACGCGCTGGTTAACCAACCATTAGGTAAGAAAGCAATTTCTAAAATGCTTAATACCTGTTATCGCGTAATGGGCTTGAAGCCAACTGTTATTTTTGCTGACCAAATCATGTATACCGGTTTTGCTTACGCTGCACGTTCAGGTGCTTCAGTAGGTATCGATGACATGGTTATCCCTGCGAAAAAAGCAGAGATCATTGCAGAAGCAGAAGCAGAAGTTGCAGAAATTCAGGAACAGTTCCAATCCGGTCTGGTAACAGCTGGCGAACGTTACAACAAAGTCATCGATATTTGGGCTGCGGCGAATGAGCGCGTAGCAAAAGCGATGATGGAAAACCTGTCTACTGAAACCGTTATTAACCGTAATGGTGAAGAAGAACAACAAGTATCTTTCAACAGCATCTTTATGATGGCTGACTCCGGTGCTCGTGGTTCTGCAGCTCAGATCCGTCAGTTAGCAGGTATGCGTGGTCTGATGGCTAAGCCAGATGGCTCAATCATCGAGACACCAATCACAGCGAACTTCCGTGAAGGTCTGAACGTACTCCAGTACTTCATCTCAACCCACGGTGCTCGTAAAGGTCTTGCGGATACCGCACTGAAAACAGCAAACTCCGGTTACTTGACTCGTCGTTTAGTTGACGTTGCACAAGACTTAGTTGTCACAGAAGACGACTGTGGTACAACCGAAGGTGTTATGATGACTCCGGTTATCGAAGGTGGAGATGTTAAAGAGCCACTGCGTGAACGTGTATTAGGTCGTGTAGCTGCAGAAGATATTCTGAAACCAGGTACTGCCGATATTCTTGTTCCACGTAACACCCTGTTAAACGAAAAACTGTGTGACCTGTTAGAAGAAAACTCAGTTGACAGCGTGAAAGTACGTTCAGTTGTAACCTGTAACACAGACTTCGGTGTATGTGCTAAATGTTATGGTCGTGACCTTGCTCGTGGTCATATCATCAACAAAGGTGAAGCTATCGGTGTTATCGCGGCACAGTCAATCGGTGAACCAGGTACACAGTTAACGATGCGTACGTTCCACATCGGTGGTGCGGCATCTCGTGCGGCGGCAGAATCTAGCATTCAAGTACGTAATAAAGGTACTCTGAAGCTGTTCAATGCGAAGTTCATTACCAATACTGCAGGTAAATTAGTTATCACTTCTCGTAACACAGAATTACGTTTAATTGACGAATTCGGTCGTACGAAAGAAAGCTACAAAGTGCCTTACGGTGCTCAATTAGCGAAAGGTGATGGCGAAGCGGTTAACGGTGGCGAAACTGTTGCTAACTGGGATCCACATACAATGCCAGTTGTGAGTGAAGTATCTGGTATCATTCGTTTTGCTGACATGGTTGATGGTCAAACTATCACACGTCAAACAGATGAATTAACAGGTCTTTCTTCACTGGTTGTTCTGGATTCAGCAGAGCGTACAGGTAGCGGTAAAGATTTACGTCCAGCATTGCGCATCACTGATGCACAAGGCAAAGATGTATTGATCCCGAATACTGATATGCCAGCACAGTACTTCCTGCCAGGTAAAGCAATTGTTCAGTTAGACGATGGCATTACAATTAACGCAGGTGACACTTTAGCGCGTATTCCTCAAGAATCTGGCGGTACTAAAGATATCACCGGTGGTCTGCCACGCGTTGCTGACCTGTTTGAAGCTCGTCGTCCGAAAGAGCCTGCAATCCTTGCTGAAATCAGCGGTATTGTATCGTTCGGTAAAGAGACTAAAGGTAAACGTCGTCTAGTTATTTCTCCATTAGACGGTAGCGATGCATACGAAGAGATGATCCCTAAATGGCGTCAGCTTAACGTATTCGAAGGTGAGGTTGTGGAACGCGGTGATGTTATCTCCGATGGTCCAGAGTCACCACACGACATTCTGCGCTTACGTGGTGTTCACGCGGTTACTCGCTATATCACTAACGAAGTACAGGAAGTTTACCGTTTACAAGGCGTTAAGATTAACGATAAACACATCGAAGTTATCGTTCGTCAGATGCTACGTAAAGTCACCATTGCGAACGCAGGAAGCTCTGAGTTCCTCGAAGGTGAACAGGTTGAATACGCTCGCGTTAAAGTATCAAACCGTGTTCTGGAAGATGATGGTAAAGTACCAGCAACGTATGCTCGTGACCTGTTAGGTATCACGAAAGCATCTCTGGCAACAGAATCCTTCATCTCTGCTGCATCGTTCCAAGAAACAACTCGTGTTCTGACGGAAGCTGCGGTAGCGGGTAAACGTGATGAATTACGTGGCTTGAAAGAAAACGTTATTGTTGGTCGCTTGATCCCAGCTGGTACTGGATATGCGTATCACCAAGATCGTATGAAGCGTCGTCAATCACAACTGCCGACAGATGAAACTGAAACAACAATCAGTGCTGATGAAGCATCTGCTAACTTAGCAGAATTACTGAATGCTGGTTTTGGTGGATTAAAAGACTAAAATCTAATTTAGATTAGATTGAAATGCCCTCCATTGTGAGGGCATTTTTTGTTTCTGTTCTACAATAAGTAGGCGAAATGATGAGAATAATAACTAACGGATTGATTATCCTATTTTTTATTTTTACTGGTCTTGCTTTTGCAACCCCTTTAGAAAGGGAAATACCAACAGAAACACAATGGGATTTAGAAACTCCGACCACAACATTGATGCAGGTTCGTCAGCAAAAAACCTTATATGCTTTTATTGGTAATAAATTAAGACCTGTTGCTGAGCTATATCCTAATCAGGGATTTTATGTTTCAGATGCGATAAATAATTACCATAAAATACAATTTGGAAATGCCCAAGGTTATTTGGAAGCTGGTTATTTAGAAGATGGTTATTTTGAAGATATTGCTTCTATTTCGGCTGATAAGAAAATACGTTTCTTATCAGATAGCACGAAGAAAACCGATTACCCTATCTATGAATATCTGATCACAACAAAAAATACCCCCATCTATAGTGATAAAGATATTGCTAGCCCACAAATAGCGACACTCTTATCCAATTTACGTTATCCCGTGCTATCACGCACAATAAAAGAAGATACTAATGGAAGTAAAATCAATTGGTTTGAGATCTCTTTAGGTGACCGTTTAGGTTATATTTCATCAAAGGATGTAAAACCTGATTTAGGGATACCGATACTTACTTATCACCATATTCTCAAAGTAACGGAAAATCATAATTTTCGTCATACATCAACAACAACATCATTAACTGCCTTTACAGAGCAGATGAATTATTTAAAAGAAGCCGGATATGAAACGCTTTCACTAAATCAAGTTGCAGGCTATCTAAATAAAAGTATTAATTTGCCGGGACGAGCTGTCGCGTTAACATTTGATGATGGTTTACAATCTGTTTATCGCTATGCCTATCCACTTTTAAAAGAAAATGGCCAGAGAGCAACATTATTTGTTATTTCATCACGTATAAAATCTAAAACGCCCAAATGGGCACCTAATTCATTACAGTTTATGAGTTGGCAGGCACTGAAATCAAGTCGAGATGTTTTTGATATTCAGTCACATTCTCATTTTTTACATCGTTTAGATAATAATAAAAAACCCATTATATTTAGTCGCCAATCTCATACTATCGTATTAGATTTACAGCGCTCCCAGCGTATTTTACGATTATTAAACCCACATCAATACGCTTTTGCATATCCTTTTGGTGGTTATAACCAAAGAGCAATTAATGCAACTAAAGCATCAGGAATGACATTGGCAGTGACGACACGACAAGGAAAAGTACGTTTAGGTGATCCCCCTTATGCTTTAAAGCGGCTATATGCGTTGAGTACAGATCCTATTGAGAAATTTGCGAGGATGGTGGGTAATGATGAATATGAAGTGGTGAATGAGAATATTGTTGTTGATAAATAATTAAAAAGAAAATTTATAATATTAAAAAATACCTTTGATATTTATTGAAGGTATTTTTTATTTCTCTATTACGCATTCAGTTAAGATCAATAAATAACTTATATTTTTCAGATAATTATGATTATTTTTTAGTGATAAAAATTCATTTTTTTCTGTAAGCTGGCAATCCAAATTTAGCATGGAACTAGTTATGAAAAAAACGATATCCATATCTTCTTATGATTCTGCATTTAAACGTTTTATGATGAATGTGAGTAATGCGAAAGACTTTTTCTTTGTCCATTTACCTGAGGACTTAAAAAGTCATTGTGATTTTTCAACGTTGCAATTACAAAATTCTGCTTTCATCGATATTAACTTACGTTCTCGTATGTCTGATATTTTATATTTAGTGAAAACCAAAGAGGGTGATATCTCTATTTATTTACTGATAGAGCATCAGTCTAAGCCAGATAAAATGATAGCTTGGCGTATGATGAATTATGCATTTTACACTATGAATCAACATTTACAGCAAGGTTATAAATCTTTACCTCTCGTTGTTCCCATTCTGTTTTATCATGGAGAGAAAAAACCTTATCCTTTTCCTGTTAATTGGATGTCATGCTTTCCGCTTAATTCACTTGCTAATAAACTTTATTCTAATAGTTTCTCTTTAATTGATTTGACTTCAATTGATGATGATATTTTACTGACACATAAAAAAGCGGCGGTAATGGAGATTGCGATGAAGCATGTTAATAGTTGTCATGATATTAATGATATTGCAATACTTTTATCAAAAGCAATAAATCAGAAAAACTGCAGAGATGAAGACACGATTGCTGTTGTAGAATATTTATTCTCAATTATGGACGCATCAGACTTTGAGTTCATTTTAAATAAGATAGTTGAACAAGTAGATAACCACAAAGAGGTGATTATGAATATAGCTTGGAGATTAGAAAATAAAGGATTTAATTTAGGTGTAAGCGAAGGGTTTGAAATAGGCAAAAATGAGGGGATCGAACTGGGCAAAAATGTAGGTATTGAATTAGGTAAGAATGTAGGTATTGAATTAGGTAAGAATGTAGGTATTGAATTAGGTAAGAATGTAGGTATTGAGATTGGAAAAGCTAAAGGCATTGAGTTAGGAAAAACAGAAGGCATTGAAATCGGTAAGAAAATAGTACAAATGGAATTAGCTCAAAACTTATTAAAAGAGAATTTTGATCTTTTATTTATCGAAAAAATATCCGGTTTAAGTATTCAAGAAATTGAAAAATTAACAGTATAATAATTAAACTATCTGTTTTATATAATGTTAAATTAAAAGTATTCTAATATATTGTTTATACTATTTTATTTTTCTTTAATTGTTTTAAATTTATTACATGTTACTTTTATTAAATCATTTAATAAAAACCGCCTTTATTATTTGTAATTAAATAAACTAAAGGCGGTTTTATATTATTTAAACTTTAATTAACGACCCAAGTAATTATCCCAGTCTTTCCATACGGGTTGTAATCCTCGCTCTTTTAATGCGTTAATCACATCATTAACATGGCGATTATCATTTGGAGAGAATTGTTCTAATTCTTCATGACTATCAGAATACCCGCCAGGTTGAGTTTTAGAACCTGCACTAATGTTATTTATCGCTAATGGTACTGTATTATCACGAAAATACGGAGATTCACGGGTTGATAGTGAAAGCTCAACATCAGGTGCCAAAATACGAAAAGCACAGATCAATTGAACTAACTCTGCTTCACTCATTACTGATGCGGGGCTTAGTCCACCAGCACAAGGGCGTAAACGGGGAAAAGAGATTGAATAACGACTTTTCCAATAGCGTTTTTGTAAAAATAAGAGATGTTCTGCCACCATATAACAATCGCTACGCCACTGGCTTGAAAGACCAATTAATGCACCTAAACCGATTTTATCAATTCCAGCTTGCCCTAATCTATCTGGCGTTTGTAATCGCCAATGGAAGTCCTGTTTTTTACCTTTTAGATGATGAAGCTGATAAGTTGGTTCATGATAGGTTTCTTGATAAACCATGACACCATCAATACCGAGTGTTTTTAACTCGGCATATTCTTCTGTTGCAAGGGGTTGAACTTCCATCATTAATGAACTGAAATTCTCTCGAATAAGGGGGATATATTGGCGAAAATAATCCATACCCACTTTTCTTTGATGCTCACCGGTTACTAATAGCAGGCTATCAAACCCTAATTGGCGGATGCTATTACATTCGGCAATGATCTCACTTTCATTTAATGTTTTACGTTTAATGGCATTGCTCATTGAGAAACCACAATAAGTACAGTCATTTGCACATAAATTAGAAAGGTAAAGTGGAACATACAACCCCACAACGTTGCCGAAACGTTGTCGCGTAAGTTGTTGAGCACGTTGAGCCATAGGCTCTAAGTAATGCCGACCCGCAGGCGAAATTAGCGCCATAAAATCATCAAGTGTAAGAATGTGGCGATTTAATGCGGCTTCAACATCCGCATTGGTTTTACTATTGAGTTTTAATGTAATGTCATCCCAGTCAAGTTGTTGCCAATAATCCGAAAATGTTTCCATTAGAATGCCCCCAAGTATTGGGTTAATGGACTGGAGGCTTGTGCTTGCATATTGACGACAGAAGCAGGTGTCGCAAGACCAGATTGTCGAGCAAGTTCACCAGCATCGAGCGCTGCTTTAAATGCTTGTGCCATTAAGATAGGATTTTTAGCAACAGCAATCGCGGTATTCACTAATACGGCATCTGCACCTAATTCTAAAGCTTCAAGAGCATGGCTTGGTGCGCCAATGCCCGCGTCAACAACAACAGGAATAGAGGCTTGTTCGATGATAATTCGTAGGAAATCACGAGTCTGTAATCCTTGATTAGAGCCAATAGGAGAGCCTAAAGGCATCACAGCGGCACAGCCAATTTCTTCTAAACGACGACATAAAACAGGATCAGCACTGCAGTAGGGCAAAACAACAAAACCTTCTTTTACAAGAATGTCAGCAGCTTTAAGAGTTTCAATAGGATCAGGTAATAAATATTTAGTATCAGGATGAATTTCTAATTTAATCCAATGGGTACCAAAGGCTTCTTTCGCTAAGCGAGCGGCAAAAACAGCTTCTTGTGCTGTTTTTGCCCCGGATGTATTGGGTAATAATTTTACACCTAATGACTTGAGTGGCGCGATTAAGTCATCATTTCCCTTTTTTAAATCGACTCGTTTCATTGCCATTGTTACAAGTTGACTGCCGGAAGCCTTAATGGCTTCTGTCATTAGCGTTGGTGTTGCAAATTTTCCTGTGCCTGTAAAAAGTCTGGATGTGAATGTGGTATCAGCAATTTTTAACATATCAGCCCCCCGCAATTGCTTGAAAGAGAAGAATAGTATCGCCATCGTTAATAAAATGTATTTCCCAATTTTCACGGGGAACAATGGTTTCATTGATGGCAAGTGCCACACCTATAGGTGGCTGTTTTAACTGAATAAGGAGCTGACTAATAGTGACAGGCATATCCAGAGAATATTGTTCGTCATTTACGGTAATGTTCATGCTAACCCTCGACAAACAGGACATGTTGTTGATGGTGTTAAACGTAAAGTACTCCAATTTTGTTTTCTACCATCGAAAAGGCGTAGCTTTCCACTTAGAGAACTAGGTAAATCAGAGAGTAGCTTAATGGCTTCAAGTGCTTGAAGTGTACCAATAACACCTACGACAGGGCCTAGAATTCCGGCTGTTTTACAATTTCGCTGTGGTTCAGTTTCATCAGGATAAAGGCAGTGATAACAACCATGAATGAAAGGAGGTTCAAACACCATAAGCTGGCCACTAAATCCTACGGCACTACCACTAATAAGTGGAATTTGTTGTGCAACACAAGCACGATTAATAGCTTGGCGTGTGAGCATGTTATCAGTGCAATCTAAAACTAAATCGACCTCTTTAACTAATTTAAGTAATGAATCATCATCAATACGTTGTTTATAAGAAGTGACTTTTATATCTGGATTTAAAGCAAGCAAAGCTTGCTTTGCAATATCCGATTTCGCTTCAGGAATATCCTGAGTGCGATAAAGAATTTGACGCTGGAGATTAGAAATATGTAATTCATCATCATCAACTAAAATAAGCTCACCAATACCAGCCCCAGCGAGATACATTGATGCTGGAGAGCCTAATCCACCAAGCCCGACAATTAGTACCTTTGCTTGTTGAAGTTTATTTTGGCCCTCTATACCAATATCTTCTAACATCACTTGTCGGCTATAACGCATAAAATCATTATCATTTAGCATGACGATTTTCCTTCAACTAATTCTAATAATTTACGCGTTACTTTTTGCCAATCAGATGCTTTTGTTATTGCACTGACTAAAGCAACACTCCCGACGCCTGTTGCAATCACATCAGATACTCTCTCTAGCGAGATCCCACCAATAGCAACAGTGGGAAAATCAGGTGTCTGTTCTACTTGATGTTTGAGTGCCTTCAAACCTTGTGGTTTAGATGGCATATCTTTCGTTGTAGTTGGAAATATATGCCCTAATGCGATGTAAGATGGGCGTAACGCCTTTGCTCTTTGTAATTCCATTTGGTCGTGAGTGGAAACACCCAGTCGTAATCCTGCTTGTTTAATTGCATCAAGATCAGCAATATCGAGATCTTCTTGACCAAGATGAACACCATAAGCCTGATGTTTAATGGCGAGTTGCCAATAATCATTGATAAACAGTCTTGCGTGGTACTGTTTTCCTAGCCTTATTGCTTCGATGATCTCTTGTTCAACATCTTCTGGTTGTTTATCTTTTATACGTAATTGAAGTGTGGTAACGCCTATTTTCAATAGGCGTTCTATCCATTCAATAGAATCAACGACGGGGTAAAGTCCAAGTTTTTTTTCTGTTGATGCAAAAGGTGTATTAGAGGATCTGTTCATTTTCAGTCACCTCAACACGAGTGATTTCGGCACTGTGGTATAGCTCATTCCCATGCTCTTTAAAGGCTTGAGACATTTGTTCCATACCTGCCGCATAATCACGTACTTCTTGTGTTATCTTCATTGAACAGAATTTAGGACCACACATTGAGCAAAAGTGAGCCACTTTACCTGATGCTTGAGGAAGGGTTTCATCGTGATATTGGCGTGCTGTTTCAGGATCAAGCGCTAAATTAAATTGATCTTCCCATCTAAATTCAAAACGCGCTTTCGACATAGCGTTATCACGGATTTGAGCGCCGGGATGTCCTTTGGCTAAATCGGCAGCATGAGCCGCAATTTTATAAGTAATTAAGCCTTGTTTTACATCGTCTTTATTTGGTAAGCCGAGGTGTTCTTTCGGAGTGACATAACAGAGCATTGCACAACCAAACCAGCCAATCATTGCCGCACCGATCCCTGAGGTAAAATGATCGTAACCCGGTGCAATATCTGTTGTAAGAGGGCCTAATGTATAAAAGGGCGCTTCATGACAATGCTCTAACTCTTCTGTCATATTACGGCGTATCATCTGCATTGGAACGTGACCTGGGCCTTCAATCATGACTTGCACGTCATATTCCCATGCAATCTTTGTTAGTTCACCTAATGTATGTAACTCAGCAAATTGTGCTTCATCGTTTGCATCTTGGATCGAGCCTGGTCTTAGCCCATCGCCCAGTGAAAGGGAAACATCGTAAGCGGTACAAATTTCACAGATTTCACGGAAATGTTCGTAGAGGAAATTTTCTTTGTGATGTGATAAACACCATTTCGCCATTATCGAACCACCACGAGAGACAATACCCGTTAGGCGTTTTGCGGTCATGGGAACATAACGTAACAATACACCAGCATGAATAGTAAAGTAATCAACACCTTGCTCTGCTTGCTCAAGTAAAGTATCGCGGAACATTTCCCAAGTGAGATCTTCAGCAATACCGTTCACTTTCTCAAGTGCTTGATAGATTGGAACTGTGCCGATAGGAACAGGGCTATTACGAATGATCCACTCACGTGTTTCATGAATGTAACGGCCTGTTGAGAGATCCATTACGGTATCTGCTCCCCAACGTGTAGACCAAATTAGCTTTTCAACTTCTTCTTCAATCGAAGACGTTACAGAAGAATTTCCGATATTGGCATTCACTTTCACTAAGAAATTACGACCAATAATCATTGGTTCTGATTCTGGGTGATTAATATTGGCAGGAATAATGGCTCGACCCGCTGCAACTTCTTGGCGTACAAACTCAGGAGTAATATTGTCAGGGAGATGAGCTCCAAAGCTAAAACCAGCGTGTTGTTGGCGTAATACTTCGCTTCGAATACGTTCACGCCCCATGTTTTCACGAATAGCAATAAACTCCATTTCAGGTGTGATAATACCTTTTCGAGCATAATGCAATTGCGTCACGCTTTTACCCTGTAGGGCTTTTTTAGGATTAGGCTTTAACGGGAAACGTAGATGCGCTAATCCTGCGTCAGAAAGACGTTGTTGTGTGAAATCAGAGCTTAAGAGTGAAAGTGCTTCAGTATCATTACGCTCATCAATCCATGATTGGCGAATTTTTTTTAAGCCAAGATTAACGTCGAGTTGAGAAGCTGGATCGCCATAAGGGCCAGAAGTGTCATATACCGGAACAGGTTCATTATCTTCAAAAACGGGGTTCTCTTTTGATCCACCTACCAATGTTTTATCAAGCTGGATCTCACGCATTGGGACTTGAATATCGGTACGAGAGCCTTCAAGGTAAATACGTTTTGAATTGGGAAAACTGACCCCTTGAATAGTACTAATAAATTCCTGAGCAGCATCTCGCTGCGCTTTTCTTGGGCGCTGTTTATTGACGGTTGGCGTAATATCTTTAACAGATAAAGTTTGATTTTGGGACATAGCATTTCCTAATAAATATCATGCAGGCTGTAGCCTGTCGGGTGAATATTGAGAAAAATGCTTGTCTGGAGGTCGCAGGGAGTATCGACAGATAGGCGTATAAAAAATATACGGATGAAGCTATCAAAAGGTCGAATCACTCTTGTTCCCTTCGCGGGTATTAACCCGATCAGGTTCCGCGGATCCCGAATTAACGGTCTCAGCCTGTGTTTATAATAGCCTTATAAACACTAGGCACTCCGACAAGAAGAAGTCCAGTATATGAAAGATTTTGAAAACTACAAGTCCAGCATGGGTTATTTATTTAAATTCCAATGTTGCTGTTTCCAGTTTTTTATGTGTGAAATTTGAGCTAATTGTTCATCTGGATTGATGACTGTGACGTTATCAGCTTGATAACACAATGGGAGGTCATTAGCAGAGTCAGTATAGAAATAAATATAAATATTATTAATGTTGTTTGCTTCTTTCCATTGATTTAGACGCTGCACTTTTCCTTCTCGAAATGTAGGTTTACCTTCAATATATCCAGTGTAATAATTATCTTTAATTTGCATATCAATGCCCATTGAAATATCCGCATTGAGTTGTTTAGCAATAGCGTGAACGAGAAAAGACATTGTTGCTGAAATAATCATAACAGGAATATTTTGCTGTCGATATTGTGTAATTATTGACATTCCTTCAGGGTAAAATAATGGCTGAACTTTTGTTTCAATAAAGTCATTAACCCAATGATTTATTTTGTTTATATCATGATGTTTAAAGTAAGATAAATGTCGATAAAGATATTGATTCATATCCAATTTTTCAGCGTAATAGTCTGCAATCATCTGTTCGTCTAGTTTTAGAAAATGAGGATCAGTGACTATTTTTTTATCCCATAAATAACGTGTCCATAAACGACTAGAATCACCCGCTAAAAGCGTTTCATCTAAATCAAAAATCGCAATTTTATTTTGGGTTTTATCGGTCATGTTAGTATTCCTTTATTATAAATAAAATTTATAAAATTCCTTTTTGAATGTTAATAAATTATAGAGAATAATCATAATACATTGAGAGGGTCTTACTAAAGAGAGTATCCTTAATTCTATATCATTATTTTGGATAGAATTATCATTATGCATTTATATACGTTAACGGGATCAGAGAAAGGCTGGTGGACAGTCAGTCTCGGTGGGCGAGTGTGGTTACCGAAAGGTGAACTCCCTTTTGGTTTTGCAAAGGATTGGGAGTTAGTTGGTCAACACGCCAAAATTGTTGGTGAATGGCAGGGTGAAACTGTTTGGCTTATTCATGGAAAAATGGATAACGATATGTGTTCGCCAAGGCTTATCGCCTCACAAGATGAGAATTTATTTAAACTAGTGGGTCGTGGTGTTCAGTTAGCAGAGTTTTATCGTTCTCATCGTTTTTGTGGCTATTGTGGTTCTAAAATGCGCCATAGTGAGAGTGAATGGGCTTGTTTATGCGATAACTGTCATGAACGTTATTACCCGCAAATTGCCCCTTGTATTATTGTGGGTATTCGTCATGAAGATAAAATTTTACTCGCACATCATGTTAGGCATAAGCATTCCCCTCTTTATACTGTGCTCGCTGGTTTTGTTGAGGTTGGTGAAACCTTAGAAGAAGCCGTCGCTCGCGAAGTATTTGAAGAAAGTAATATTCGTATTCGTAATATTCGCTACGTATCCTCTCAGCCTTGGCCGTTCCCTCATTCTTTAATGATGGGGTTTTTGGCTGATTACGATGGAGGAGAGTTGCGCCATGATCCTTCTGAATTAACCAGTGCGGCTTGGTATCGTTATGATCAGCTACCACAGATCCCACCTCCAGATACTATTGCGCGACGCTTAATAGAAGATACGATAGCGAATATTAGACAAGATAAAGAAAAGAACTAAATAAAGGCGTTGTCTGCCAACAGTTATTTTTCCAGCATGTTACAATACATGCTATTTTGCGGCCCTATTACTGTTAATGGAGTTAGTCATGAGTGAGTTGAAAAACGACCGCTATTTACGTGCGCTGTTGCGCCAACCTGTTGATGTCACCCCAGTTTGGATGATGCGTCAGGCAGGCAGATATCTTCCTGAGTATAAGGAAACACGGGCACAGGCGGGGGATTTCATCTCATTGTGCAAAAATACAGAATTGGCATGTGAAGTGACATTACAGCCTTTAAGACGCTTTCCTTTAGATGCCGCTATTTTATTTTCTGATATTTTAACTATTCCTGATGCAATGGGGCTAGGCCTTTACTTTGAAACTGGTGAAGGACCTCGTTTTAAGTCCCCAATAAATAGCCTTGCCGATATTCAAAAACTGCCAATTCCTGATCCTGAAGACGAACTTGGCTATGTAATGAATGCAGTACGTGCAATTCGTCATGCATTGCAAGGCAGTGTGCCATTAATCGGTTTTTCGGGAAGTCCTTGGACACTGGCAACCTACATGGTGGAAGGTGGAAGTAGTAAGGCCTTCACAAAAATAAAAAAAATGATGTACGCAGAGCCACAAGCACTACATCTATTACTGGATAAACTCGCAGATAGCGTTATCCTTTATTTGAATGCTCAAATTAAAGCGGGTGCACAATCCATCATGATCTTTGATACATGGGGTGGTGTACTAACAGGACGTGATTACCAACTTTTCTCATTACACTACATGCATAAGATTGTTGATGGTCTTATTCGCGAATACGATGGAAGAAAAGTTCCTGTAACCTTATTTACTAAAGGTGGCGGTCGTTGGCTAGAAGCAATGGCAGCAACAGGTTGTGATGCATTAGGGCTAGATTGGACGATTGATATCGAAGATGCACGTCGTCGAGTAGGGGATAAAGTAGCCTTACAAGGTAATATGGACCCTTCTATGCTGTATGCGCCACCAGCTAGAATAGAGCAAGAAGTCGAAACTATTCTTGCTGGGTTTGGTAAAGGCAACGGTCATGTCTTTAATCTTGGGCACGGTATTCATCAAGATGTTCCACCAGAGCATGCTGGTGCATTTATTGATGCGGTTCACCGTTTATCGAAGCCTTATCATCAGGATAATGATTAATACCTCACAATTGCGTCAGGAGCAGACAGAAAAAGCTCAACAAGTTATTTTGACAGACCAATTTACAATGCCTACTTATATTGCTGGTGCTGATGTTGGTTTTGAAGATGGTGGCGCAGTTACTCGCGCTGCCATCGTGATAATGCATTACCCCTCTTTTGAAATTCTTGAATACCAAATCGCGCGAATACCTACAACTCTTCCTTATATCCCTGGTTTACTTTCATTTCGAGAGTGCCCAGCATTACTGTCTGCTTGGCAATTAATTAAACAGAAACCTTCTCTTATTTTTGTCGATGGGCAAGGTATCGCTCATCCTAGAAGGCTGGGTGTTGCTAGCCATTTTGGTTTATTAGTAGACACGCCTACTATTGGCGTAGCAAAAAGTCGTTTATGTGGTACTGATCGGGCGATCAATGAAGATATGGGAAGTCATGAGCCATTGATGGATAAGAATGAGCAAATAGGGTGGATTTATCGCAGTAAGAAAAAATGTAAACCCCTGTATATATCTCCGGGTCATAAAGTGAGTATGGAAGGTGCTTTGCAGTGGGTTGAGTTGTGTATGAAAGGGTATCGATTGCCAGAACCAACGCGTTGGGCTGATGGTATTGCTTCAAATAGGCGATTATTTGAGCAGTTGAATAAGAATAAGCTCTAAATGACCGGGAAATATGTGGATATTTTTAATTTTCAGGTAAACTGCGCCTAAGTTAAGAAAATGAGTAATCACGAATGTTGAAGAACCCAATCCATTTACGTTTAGAAAAGCTAGAGGCTTGGCAACACCTGACGTTTATGGCGTGCCTGTGTGAGCGAATGTATCCAAATTATCAGGTATTTTGTCGTGAAACAGGATTTGCTGATCCAACGCTTTATCGCCGTATTCTCGATCTGGTTTGGGAAACTTTAACGGTGAAAGATGCAAAAGTGAATTTTGATTCTCAATTAGAGAAGTTAGAAGAAGCTATTCCTGACGCATCTCAATTTGATATTTACGGCGTCTATCCGGCGATTGATGCCTGTGTCGCCTTGAGTGAAGTTGTTCACTCTCGTTTAAGCGGTGAATCGCTAAGTCATGCTATTGAAGTCAGCAAATTATCAGTAGGGACGGTTGCTTCACTTGAAATGACACAAGCAGAAAGAGAAATGAGCGAAGAAGAGCTAAGATCACTGCCTGTTGTTATTGAAGAATTCGATATCCAATGGGAAATTTACCGTCTACTTGTAGAGTGTGAAGAAAGAGATATCGAGCTGATTAAAGGCCTACGTGCAGACCTTCGTGAAGCAGGAATGAGCAATATCGGTATAGAATTAACGCACTAAATCAGAAAAACGTGATTTGGTGCTTGAAAAGCGACGTTTAAAGACTTCACATCACCCCCGTGTATGTTCTACATTGGGTACGAAAAGAAGTGGCTCAGGTGTTTTACTTAATTCATCTTCTTAAAAAGATAAGTTAAGTTTTTTCACCAGATGTTTTTCAAACGATAAAACATACTTTAAGGACTATTTTATGAACAAAGCTGAATTAACCGAATCAGTTGCTGAAAAAGCGGATCTGACAAAAACTCAGGCAAAAGCTGCTATTGAAGCGTTTATCGACTCAGTAACAGGAGCTCTGAAAGAAGGCGATTCTGTACAGTTAGTTGGTTTCGGTACATTCAAGGTAAATCACCGTGCTGAGCGTACTGGTCGTAACCCTCAAACTGGTAAAGAAATTAAAATTGCAGCAGCTAATGTTCCTGCATTTACTGCCGGTAAAGCACTGAAAGACGCAGTAAAATAATTCCTTTGAACGGAATGAACAATAGAGGGGGATTTACTCCCCTTTTGTTGAAACGACAGGGGCTGTTAGCAATAGGATCTGCTTTTTTGCTCAGCGCCTGCTCCTCGACAGTACAACTCCCAGAATTTTCTGCAACAGGGTACATTGCAGATGAAGGTGTTGTGCGACTATGGCGTTTAAATAATAAAACGTCAGAGCCTCAAGTGATCATGAGCGTTTATAGCTTTTATAAAAAGCCAGAAACTATCATCACATTCTATGAGTATCGCCAGAATAAGCTTTGGCAAGTCCGTTCTGAAGTGGTTAATCAAAATGATCCCTCATCTTGGCACCTTCGTTTAAATAAACGTGGTGAAGTCATTTTCATGCAACAGGAAAGTCAGAAGCAAAAACGAGCATTAACAGAAGATGAGCGTTTAAGAATGGTGTTTGCTGCAAGTAAAGAACGTGAAATCAGTGAAGCGCTGACTATTGGAAAAGTGAATTTAGTACAGGGTGTCTGGTATCAAAATACAATGACAACATGTGCTGGCGAGAAAGTGAGTGTTTCATTTGAAGGGCCAGAACAACGCTGGTTAAAAACGAGAACACGTAATCCAAGTAAACCTTCTTATGTTGCTTGGCTTGATTCACCAGAAGGTAAACAGTTGCTTATGGTAGCCGACCATGATTTCTGCAAATGGGAGCCAACAAAAGAGAGCTTGTGATCACTCCCTTCTGCTGTATTTAGTCACTTACTTCTTTAAACGCGCAATTGCACGATAACCAATATCATGACGATAAAAAGCGCCATTCCAATGAATACCTTCAGCTAAAGCATAAGCATTTTTTTGCGCTTGCTCAATATCATCACCTAATGCCGTCGCACATAGAACTCTTCCGCCAGCAGTGATAACTTCACCTTCATTATTCAGAGTTGTTCCTGCTTGAAATACTTTTTCAGTTTTGGACGATGTTGCTGTTAAGCCTTCGATAATATCCCCTTGGCGATAATCAGCAGGATAGCCTCCAGCCGCAATGACAATACCTAAAGCAGGACGAGGGTCCCAAACAGAATCTTTACCTTTTAAATTGCCTTTTGCTCCAGCTAAACAAAGCTCAACTAAGTCAGATTGCATACGCATCATAATAGGTTGAGTTTCTGGATCGCCAAAACGACAGTTAAATTCGATAACTTTTGCAACGCCTTGTTTATCAATCATCAGCCCAGCATAAAGAAACCCCTGATAACGATGACCTTCAGAGGCCATGCCTTTTACTGTTGGGTAAATGATTTTTTCCATTACTTGCTGGTGGATTGCATTAGTGACAACGGGGGCAGGCGAGTAAGCGCCCATCCCACCAGTATTAGGGCCAGTATCACCATCACCAACACGTTTATGATCTTGACTTGTTGCCATTGGAATAACGTGTTCACCATCAACCATGACGATAAAACTGGCTTCTTCGCCATCAAGAAATTCTTCAATAACAATGCGATGCCCAGCATCTCCAAAGGCATTACCTGCTAGCATATCTTTTATAGCATTTTCAGCCTCAGATTGCGTCATTGCAACAATAACGCCTTTCCCTGCTGCCAAACCATCGGCTTTGATAACAATTGGTGCGCCTACTTTATTTAAATACTCTAGTGCAGGGGCTATTTCAGTGAAATTTTGATAATCCGCTGTTGGAATATTGTGGCGTGCTAAAAAATCTTTAGTGAAGGCTTTTGAGCCTTCTAACTGAGCGGCACCTTTTGTCGGGCCAAAAATAGTCAGCCCTGCATCTTTAAACGCATCAACAACACCAATAACAAGCGGTGCTTCCGGGCCAACAATGGTTAAATCAATTTTATTTTCTCGTGCGAATGTCAGTAATGACGGAATATCCGTTGCGTTAATTGCAACATTTTGTACACCTTTCTCTAATGCAGTTCCCGCATTACCTGGCGCAACAAAAACGTGTGTTGCAAGCGGGGATTGAACCACTTTCCATGCTAAAGCGTGCTCACGACCGCCATTACCAATAATCAAAATCTTCATATCAATATCCTATTAATGACGGAAGTGACGCATATTGGTGAAAATCATTGCGATGTTGTGTTCATTGGCTGCGGCAATCACTTCATCATCACGAATTGAGCCACCAGGTTGAATAACACAAGTTACACCGGCAAGTGCTGCCGCATCAATGCCATCTCTGAATGGGAAGAATGCATCTGAAGCCATCGCGCAACCTGCAACTTCTAAACCTTCATCAGCAGCTTTTATGCCTGCAATTTTTGCAGAATATACTCGGCTCATTTGTCCTGCACCAATACCGACTGTCATATCGTTTTTAGCGTAAACAATGGCATTTGATTTTACAAATTTAGCCACTTTCCAGCAGAAGAGTGCATCTTTAAGTTCGCGTTCACTTGGTTGGCGTTGAGTAACTACTCTTAAGTTTTCTTCTTTAACCATGCCTAAATCACGATCTTGAACTAAAAGCCCACCGTTGACTCGTTTGAAGTCAAAAGCAGGTTTTGGCTCTTGCCATTGACCACAGGCTAATACACGTACATTTGGTTTGGTGGCTAAAATAGGTAAAGCATCTTCATTAATAGAAGGAGCAATGATAACTTCGACAAATTGTCGCTCAATAATTGCACTTGCTGTTTTTACATCTAATGGGCGATTGAATGCGATAATACCGCCAAAAGCAGAAGTAGGATCTGTTTTAAATGCGTTGTCATATGCTTGTGTGAGCGTGTTCGCAATAGATACACCGCAAGGGTTTGCATGCTTCACAATAACACATGCAGGCTCGGAGAATGATTTCACACATTCTAATGCAGCATCAGTATCTGCGATATTATTATAAGAAAGCGCTTTGCCTTGTAATTGGTTTGCAGTGGCAATAGATGCTTCTTCTATATTCTCTTCTATATAGAAAGCAGCTTGCTGGTGCGCATTTTCACCATAACGCATATCTTGTTTCTTTATATAGTTCAGATTCAAGGTGCGAGGGAAAGTGCCTGATGGTTGTGAAGTATCACCATAATAAGGTGCAACTTTCTGACCGAAGTAGTTAGCAATCATTCCGTCATAAGCGGCTGTGTGTTCAAAGGCTTTAATCGCTAAATCAAAACGAGTATCTAACGTAAGACTGTTTTCGTGATTATCCATTTCTTCAATCACTCTTTCATAGTCATTACTATTTACTACTATTGTTACATCCTTATGATTTTTTGCTGCAGAGCGAACCATTGTTGGGCCACCGATATCAATATTTTCAACGGCATCTGCTAATGAGCAATCAGGGCGAGCTACTGTTTTAGCAAAAGGATAAAGATTCACTACGACCATATCGATAGGACGGATCTCATGTTCTTCCATTATTGCATCGTCTTGGCCACGACGACCTAAAATGCCACCATGTACTTTAGGGTGTAGCGTTTTTACCCTGCCATCCATCATTTCTGGGAAACCGGTATAATCGGAAACTTCGATAACAGGTAAGCCAGCTTCTGCTAATAGACGTGCAGTTCCGCCTGTAGATAATAGTTCTACGTTTCTTTCAACAAGCGCTTTAGCAAATTCTAAAATACCTGCTTTATCAGACACACTTAAAAGCGCACGGCGGATAGGACGAAGATGTTGCATGAGTTTTATCCCTTGGGTTTGGTATAACGGTAGTAATGATGAAGTTAAATCACATTAATACAGTGAAATTGTGTTTGCTTAACTAACATTTCAGAAGATGGACACAAAATCAATCTTACTTAATAGGCCCTCATAATAACGCAAACGATTGCGTTTGACATGCTAATTTTATGTAAAAAGGACATCTGTGGATAAAATTGTTGATAAGTGCGTATAACTAGGGGTTTTGCTGTGGAATTAAGCAAACGATTTTTTTTCTTAAAAAAACTATTGCCAGCCTCAGAAAACTCCCTATAATGCGTCCTCGTTGTCACGGCAAACCACGCTAAGTGAGTTAGCCAAGAGAACAAAGAAAAAAGTGAAAAGCCTTGAAAATAAACGCTTGACACTGAATGAGGAAGATGTAGAATGCACCTCCTCGCAACAACGCAGAAGACCGGAAACGGCAGCGAATGTTGCACTGCTCTTTAA
>NZ_PENV01000027.1:0-35623 GCF_003144375.1 Proteus genomosp. 4 str. ATCC 51469 | reverse complement strand
GCATTAGTGTTGGAAAACATTAATCGCGAAAAGAATACGCGGAGCGGTAGTTCAGTTGGTTAGAATACCTGCCTGTCACGCAGGGGGTCGCGGGTTCGAGTCCCGTCCGTTCCGCCAACTATTTAGGGGCGTAGTTCAATTGGTAGAGCACCGGTCTCCAAAACCGGGTGTTGGGAGTTCGAGCCTCTCCGCCCCTGCCAGTTACCAATTAAGTAATAACAAAATTTATACTTCTTTGTAGCCCAGTTAATTAACTGGGCTTTTTGTTATCTGTCATTCTCTAAATCGCTTTCTTTCTAAGCATTTATTATGCTCTATCCTAACAAACTGACTACACATATTTCCCTATATCAGCATATCAGTATGACACTATTATTATTTATTCTAATTAATGAAAAATAAGCTTAAATTCTACTGTGATCCATTGATAACTATAGAGAAATCTAAGCTTTATTGTTGGTTTATAGGCTGTTTTAATAACTGTTGTATTAATGCTTGTTGATCACTGTTATTTAGCCAAACAGCAAATAAAGGTTTTTGAACAATATCTGTTGAGGCTGGCATAAGATCAGAATAAAGATCACGCCAATGTGTGGGAAGAAAAGCAACAGCATGTGTTGTTTTCATTAATTGATAGGCAATAATTGCTGAATTAGTGGTTAAAATAGGATCAATTTTTTGCTCTGTTCCATTTGGAAGAAAGGACTGAAAATCTGCACTCCACTCTATTTTGATAAATTGTGCTATTTCATCTGTTCTATCTGATTTTATTCTCATCAACTGAAAAGTAATATTACCAATAATTTTACTTTCTAATTCATCCATCTTGGGTGCTTCAGTTGTAAAAAGAAGATCAAGTTCTCTTGCATGAAGTTGTTTTACAAGAGATTGCCTCGTAGAGACTCTAGATTCGATTCTGAGCTCTTTTCTTTCTAGATAAGATTCCTGTAACCAAGATGTTAGATAAGCTTCCCAGAGTGATGCTGTGGCGCCAATTGATAACTCAGAATGTTGAGATGCATGGCTAATTTCTTTTTTAGCTAAAAGCCATGTATTCATTAACGATTCAGCATAAGGAATAAGCCTTTCACCAGCAACAGTGAGGCGGATATTATTGCGGTGGCGGGTAAACAGATTTGTGCCTAATTGTGTTTCTAATTGCCGTATTCTAAAACTAACCGCAGATTGCGTTAAATAAAGAGATTCAGCGGCTCGGCCAAAGTGTCTAGTCTTACTGACTTCCAAAAAGGTTTTCAGTAATTCGGTATCCACATCTATCTCCAAAAAAATTTGTCGTTACGATTTAAATATTTTGTTTTACAGAACCGCATGACTATCTAATACTCCGCGCCATAAGTATGACGATAGAGAATTAGGAGTGTGTCAGATGGCAGAAAGTTTTATCACGACTAATCGTTTTTTTGACAATAAACATTATCCGCGTGGTTTTTCTCGTCATGGCGATTTCACTATCAAGGAATCCCAGATATTGGAACGTCATGGTCAAGCCTTTAATGAACTTGATCTAGGTAAACGAGAACCTACAACTGAAGCGGAAAAATTATTTGTTGCCATGTGTCGTGGCGAACGAGAAGCAGCAACGGTTGAAGAAAAAATTTGGAAGAAATATACCAGTCGTATAAGTCGTCCAAAACGTTTTCATACATTATCGGGTGGAAAGCCACAGCTCGATCCATCTGATGACTATACCGACTCTGATGATTAATATCATTAGTTTTAGTAAAAAGGGGCGTTTTTTCGCTCCTTTTTATTTATCCATCTAATTGTTTTTGTAAATAGATCATTAGCCTATCCATTGCGCGAAAGCTTAATGCTTCAATTAAATGATTTCTCTGTATTTTCTCTTCACCCGCAAGATCTGCAATTGTTCTCGATACTCTTAAGATTTTATGCCATGCGCGTATAGATAATCCTAATTTATTGAGTGTATCTTCAAGAAAAGTGGCATCACTGGTACTTAATGAGCAATAGCATTCAATTTCTTTTCCTGTTAGGTAAGTATTCACTTTTCCGCACCGTGAAAATTGTCGTTCTCTTGCTTGTAAAACTCTGGCTCTAATTGTCATGCTGTTTTCTGCCTCAAATGAAGGATGAATCAGTGTGCCTTGAGGAAGAAGGGGCATCTCGACAGATAAATCAAATCTATCTAAAAAAGGCCCAGAAACCTTGCTTAAATAGCGTAATATCTGTTTTATTGGTGCTCGATTATGATTACCTTGATAGTGCCCTGTTGGGCTTGGATTTAAAGCACCTATCAGTAAAACATTCGCTGGATAGCTTATTTTGGCTTTGGCTCGTGAAATAGTAATCTCTCTTGCGTCTAGTGGCTCACGTAATGCATCAAGTACACGGCGTTCAAACTCAGGCAATTCGTCTAAAAACAAGATCCCATGATGTGCTAAGGTAATTTCTCCTGGTTTAGGGAGTGTTCCACCTCCGGTTAAAGCAACCGCAGATGAAGTATGATGCGGTGCTCTAAAAGGTCTTAAAGGCCATTTTCGTTCATTAAATGTGATCCCCCTTAAACTACTAATGACCAAGACATCAAGTGCTTCTTTAGGGGTTAAAGGAGGAAGAAGCGTACTTATTCTTTGTGCTAACATTGTTTTCCCAGTTCCCGGTGGGCCAAGAAATAAAATGTTGTGATTTCCTGCCGCTGTAATTTCTGCGGCTCTTTTTGCATTATTTTGACCAATTATATCGCTCATATCTTTATTATCTTGATTTTCAATTGCGTCATTAATAATAAATTCTTCAGCTTCAATTAATGGCGTATTATTTTCTAGATGATGACAAATTTCTAAAAGATGAGAGGCTAATAAAGCAGATCTATTTGGTAATAATGAAACTTCAGTCTGATGTTCTATTGATACAATACATATTCGATGATCTTTTGAAGCGCTAAGTATTGAAGGAATAATAGCGTTTACTCGTTGAAGTTTACCTGATAGTGCAAGCTCTCCAATAAACTCATAACGTTCTAATTTATTTGAGGTTAGCTGCTCTGATGCAATTAATATTGCAAGTGCAATAGGTAGATCATAACGCGCCCCTTCTTTGGGTAAATCGGCGGGCGAAAGATTAATTGTTATTCTTTTTGCTGGGTAAATATATCCACTATTAATTAATGCACTTCTTACTCTGTCTTTTGCTTCTTTAACGACTGTCTCAGGCAAACCCACTAATGTTAATCCAGGTAATCCTTGACTAATATGTGCTTCAATCGTAATAAGTGGTGCTGAAATTCCTAAAGAAGCACGAGTATATATTATTGCCAATGCCATTTTTTATTCTCCATTATTTTTAATCTTTTTAATTTATTTTTTCTTGCGTGTTAAATGGAGTATTAAATAAATGCGAGATAACTCTAAAATAAATTAACATATTGAAATATAATGAAAATAAACATTAAAATATAATTATTTTCAATAATATAAAATTAATTAAATATATATTTATCTTCAAAGTTTAAATAATAAAATTCAATAATGAAAAAAATAAAATAATAGTAGCAATAACAGAGTTAATCACTGCTAAATTAATTATTTTTAGATTAATACTCTAATGGTTGTTTTGATTATAAAAATATTTATAAAAATCATTGTGTTGAGATTATTTTCAAAATAAACGTTGTCAATTCTAAAATATCGTGATAACTCTAAAAGGACAGAGTGAAAGAAAACACAACAAACATACATTTTAAATAAGAAAAGAAGTTATAAAACTATGAATACTATCGTCCTAGTGATTAGCCTAATTATTGTCAGCGTGGTGGTGATTATTAACCCACCGTGCGGGGCTGCACTAGGACGAAGAAAGGCTAACTAAACTAGCCGGATCTCTTAAAAACCCCCGCACCGAAAGGCGCGGGGGTTTTTTTTGAGCCTGAGTTTGAAAAAGAGATTAAATAGAAAATAAATTCAAATTAAACAAGAAGTTAAGATGGCAGGGTGAGAGAATGAATGGAGCACAGTGGTTAGTACAGGCATTACGAAAACAGCAAGTTGAAACCGTCTTTGGTTATCCTGGTGGTGCGATTATGCCTGTTTATGACGCACTCTATGATGGCGGTGTTGAACACATTTTATGTCGTCATGAACAAGGTGCTGCCATTGCTGCTATCGGTTTCGCCCGTTCTACTGGTAAAACGGGGGTTTGTATTGCGACATCAGGCCCAGGCGCTACTAATGTTATCACTGGACTTGCTGATGCATTGTTAGACTCTGTGCCTGTTGTTGCCATCACAGGGCAAGTTGCCTCTGATTTAATTGGGACTGATGCATTCCAAGAGATTGATGTTTTAGGTCTTTCGTTGGCATGTACTAAACATAGTTTTTTAGTCTCATCTGTTGATGAATTACCAAGAGTGTTATCAGAGGCATTTTCTATAGCTTCTCAAGGTCGTCCTGGCCCTGTTTTAATTGATATCCCGAAAGATGTTCAATTAGCCGATGCTTCCCATTTATCAAATTATGAATTACCTGAGGAACAAGAATTTCCTTATCCAACACAAGAGCTAGTACAAGCTAAGCAGATGTTAGCTCAGGCACAAAAACCTATTTTGTATGTAGGTGGTGGTGTTGCCATGAGCAATGCAGTGGAAGCATTAAGAGAGTTTGTAAAGCAAACTGAAATGCCAGTGGTTTCCACTTTAAAAGGGTTAGGTTGTGCCGATGCGTTAGATGCCAATTATTTAGGTATGTTAGGTATGCATGGCACTAAAGCGGCAAATTATGCTGTTCAGCGTAGTGATTTATTAATTGCTGTTGGTGCGCGTTTTGATGATCGCGTTACGGGGAAATTAAATACTTTTGCACCTAATGCCAAGGTTATCCATATCGATATCGATCATGCAGAATTAAATAAATTGAAACAGGCGCATGTTGCGTTATTGGGAGATGCTAAGGCGTTGTTGCCTGTTTTGTCTCAGCCATTATCTATCGCATCTTGGCAACAAGAAGTACAAGAATTAAAAACAGAACATGCTTGGCGTTATGATCATCCGGGCTCTACAATTTATGCCCCTTTGTTATTAAAACAATTATCAGACGCCAAACCTAAAAATACCGTTGTGACAACAGATGTTGGCCAGCATCAAATGTGGTCAGCGCAACATATGACATTTGATGCACCTGAAAATTTTATCACCTCAAGTGGTTTAGGCACCATGGGGTTTGGTATTCCAGCTGCGGTTGGTGCTCAAATAGCTAGACCAGATGCTTGTGTTATCTGCGTTTCAGGCGACGGCTCTTTTATGATGAATGTGCAAGAACTGGGCACAATCAAACGTAAACAATTACCAATTAAACTGGTGTTATTAGATAACCAACGTCTTGGTATGGTTCGCCAATGGCAAGAGCTATTTTTTGAACAACGTTATAGCGAAACAATTTTAACCGATAACCCAGATTTTGTTGCCTTAGCAAAAGCATTTGATATTCCAGGGCAACGTATTACAGAAAAAGCACAGGTTGTTGATGCAATTACATGTTTATTAGAGAGCGATGGCCCTTATTTATTACAGGTATCTATCGATGACGCTGAAAATGTCTGGCCTTTAGTTCCGCCGGGCGCAAGTAATGATGAGATGATGGAGAAATCAAAATGAACCAACACAATATCACAATTGAAGCCCGTTTTTGTCCAGAGATCTTAGAACGTATCCTGAGAGTTATCCGCCATCGTGGTTTTCATATATGCTCAATGAATATGAATATCACGGAAAGTAATAATATCAATTTAAGCCTGACTGTAAGCAGTCAGCGACCATTAGAACTTTTATGCAGCCAGTTAACAAAATTAGCTGATGTTGCAGGTATTCAAGTATCACATCAACAGAAAGAAAAATTACGATTCATGAGTGCACTCAGTGCCATGTAAGGATAAAAGAATGACAAAGCAAGCTGATTATATTTGGTTTAACGGTGAAATGGTTCCATGGGCTGAGGCAAAAGTACACGTTATGTCTCATGCATTACATTATGGAACTTCTGTGTTTGAAGGTGTGCGTTGTTATGATTCTCATAAAGGACCAGTGGTCTTTCGCCATCGTGAACACATGCAACGTTTACATGATTCAGCAAAAATTTATCGTATGCCTGTTGAGCAAAGTGTTGACGAATTAATGGAAGCATGTCGCGCAACTTTACGTAAAAACAAATTGGTCAGTGCTTATATTCGCCCATTAGTTTTCATTGGTGATGTTGGTATGGGGGTTAATCCTCCGGCTGGTTATAAAACGGATGTGATTATCGCGGCATTCCCTTGGGGAGCATATCTCGGTGAAGAAGCTTTAGATAAAGGTATTGATGCGATGGTTTCTTCTTGGCATCGTGCGGCACCCAATACTATCCCAACTGCAGCAAAAGCGGGCGGTAACTATTTATCATCATTATTAGTGGGTAGCGAAGCGCGTCGTCATGGCTATCAAGAAGGGATAGCATTAGATGTTCATGGTTATTTATCAGAAGGTGCAGGTGAAAACTTATTTGAAGTAAAAGATGGGGTTATCTTTACACCTCCATTTACTTCGTCAGCTCTGCCAGGGATCACTCGTGATGCCATTATTAAATTGGCAAAAGATCTGGGTTATGAAGTACGTGAGCAAGTGCTTTCTCGTGAATCACTCTATCTTGCAGATGAAGTCTTTATGTCAGGTACCGCGGCAGAAATTACACCTGTACGTAGCGTTGATGGTATCCAAGTAGGTATCGGACGTTGTGGCCCTGTGACCAAAGCAATTCAAAAAGCGTTCTTTGGTCTGTTCACAGGTGAAACAGAAGATAAATACGGCTGGTTAGATCCAATCAATTCATAAACATAATCAAATAAATTTGTTTAGCGGGTAGATGTTCCCTACTCGCTTTCTTTATCGCAGGAGTGTGAAAAATGCCTAAATACCGTTCAGCAACAACGACACATGGTCGTAATATGGCTGGAGCCCGTGCCTTATGGCGTGCAACGGGAATGACTGATGCTGATTTTGGTAAACCCATTATCGCAGTTGTGAATTCATTTACGCAATTTGTACCAGGTCATGTGCATCTGCGGGATTTAGGAAAATTGGTTGCTGAGCAAATTGAAGCAGCTGGTGGTGTTGCTAAAGAATTTAATACCATTGCAGTTGATGATGGTATCGCAATGGGGCACGGTGGAATGCTTTATTCTTTACCATCGCGTGAGCTTATTGCCGATTCTGTCGAGTATATGGTTAATGCACACTGCGCTGATGCGATGGTGTGTATCTCAAACTGCGACAAGATCACTCCGGGAATGTTAATGGCGTCTTTACGTTTAAATATCCCAGTTATTTTTGTCTCTGGTGGGCCAATGGAAGCGGGCAAAACGAAGCTTTCAGATCAACTGATCAAATTAGATCTGGTTGATGCCATGATCCAAGGGGCAAATCCAAATGTCAGTGATGCTGATAGTGAACAAATTGAGCGATCAGCCTGCCCAACGTGTGGATCGTGTTCGGGTATGTTTACTGCAAACTCCATGAACTGTTTAACAGAAGCACTGGGATTATCTCAACCGGGAAATGGCTCATTGCTTGCAACTCATGCTGATCGTGAAACATTATTTATTAATGCGGGTAAGCGTATTGTTGAATTAACCAAACGTTATTATGAAAAAGATGATGAATCTGCATTACCACGCAATATTGCCAAAAAAGAAGCCTTTGAAAATGCAATGATTTTAGATATTGCAATGGGCGGTTCGACAAATACGGTTCTGCATTTATTAGCAGCAGCTCAAGAAGGTGAGGTTGATTTCACTATGGAAGATATCGACAGACTTTCTCGCCAAGTGCCTCATTTATGCAAAGTGGCTCCAAGTACACAAAAATATCATATGGAAGATGTTCACCGTGCAGGTGGAGTTATGGGTATTTTAGGTGAATTAGACAGAGCCGGATTACTCAACCGTAACGTAGGTAATATCTTAGGATTAAGCTTGCCAGAAACGTTAGCACAATATGATGTGATGTTAACACAAGATGAGCAAGTAAAATCAATGTTCCAAGCAGGCCCTGCTGGTATTCGTACAACAAAGGCTTTCTCTCAAAATTGTCGTTGGCCAACCTTAGATACTGATCGTGAAAACGGATGTATCCGTAGTAAAGAACATGCTTATAGCCAAGATGGTGGATTAGCGGTGTTATCTGGTAATTTAGCGAAAGATGGTTGTATTGTTAAAACAGCGGGCGTTGATGAAGATAACTTGATCTTTAGTGGTCCTGCAAAAGTATATGAAAGCCAAGATGATGCGGTAGAGGCCATTTTAGGTGGGAAAGTCGTTGCTGGCGATGTGGTAATTATTCGCTATGAAGGCCCTAAAGGTGGCCCTGGAATGCAAGAGATGTTGTATCCGACCTCTTATTTAAAATCAATGGGATTAGGGAAAGCTTGTGCACTTATCACTGACGGGCGTTTCTCTGGTGGAACATCGGGTTTATCTATCGGGCATGTTTCACCTGAAGCGGCAAATGGTGGCGTCATTGGTTTAGTGGAAGAAGGCGATATTGTCTCTATCAATATTCCAACCCGAGAGATCTCATTAAAGGTAGATGATAAAACGTTATCAGCTCGTCGTGATGCACAAAATGCTCGAGGTGATAAAGCATGGACACCACAAAATAGACAGCGCCAAGTTTCGTTTGCCTTACGTGCTTACGCCTCTTTAGCCACCAGTGCCGATAAAGGTGCGGTGCGTGATAAATCTAAATTAGGGGGTTAAGTGATGGCTGCCTTTAGACCTTTAAATTCAGCGCCAAGTAGCGCTGAGTATTTAAAAGCCGCACTAAGCGCACCTGTTTATGAGGCTGCAATAGTAACCCCGCTTCAAGAGATGACAAAAATCTCTGAGCGTTTAGAAAATACTATTTTAGTTAAGCGAGAAGACCGACAACCGGTTCATAGCTTTAAATTACGTGGTGCTTATACCATGATTGCGGGACTAACTCCTGAGCAAAAAGCGAAAGGTGTTGTGACTGCATCTGCGGGGAACCATGCGCAAGGCGTTGCGTTATCAGCGAATCGAATGGGTGTAAAGGCATTAGTCGTGATGCCAGTGGCAACGGCGGATATTAAAGTTGATGCTGTTCGTCAATTTGGTGGAGAAGCATTGCTTTATGGTGCCAACTTTGATGAAGCAAAAGCGAAAGCTATCGCGCTATCTGAAGAGATGGGATACACCTTTGTTCCGCCTTTTGATCATCCCGCAGTAATTGCAGGGCAGGCAACACTGGCAATGGAACTCTTACAACAAGATGTTCATCTTGATCGTATTTTCGTACCTGTTGGTGGTGGTGGTTTAATTGCTGGAGTCGCTGTATTAATCAAACAGCTTATGCCAGAAATTAAGGTAATAGGTGTTGAAGCTGAAGACGCTGCATGTTTAAAAGCTGCTTTAGAAGTCGGGCATCCCGTTGAATTAGCAAGAGTTGGATTATTTGCTGAAGGTGTTGCGGTTAAACGCATCGGTGATGAAACGTTCCGTTTATGCCAAAAGTATGTTGATGATGTAATTACTGTTGATAGCGATGCAATTTGTGCTGCAGTAAAAGATTTATTTGAAGATGTACGTGCAATTGCAGAGCCTTCAGGTGCATTAGCATTAGCTGGGCTTAAAAAATATGTAGAAGAGCATCAAATCAAAGGTGAACGTCTTGCGCATGTTCTTTCTGGTGCAAATGTGAATTTTCATGGCTTACGCTATGTTTCTGAACGCTGTGAACTCGGTGAAAAACGTGAAGCGCTATTGGCGGTGACTATTCCTGAACAAAAAGGGAGTTTCTTACGTTTTTGTCAAATCTTAGGTCAACGCGTTGTTACGGAGTTTAATTATCGTTATAGCGATGCTGATCCTGAAAATGCACGTATTTTTGTCGGTGTACGTTTAAGTCAAGGGCTCGCAGAGCGTAAAGAAATTTTACGTGAACTCACCGTTGCAGGGTATCAAGTTGCTGATTTATCTGATGATGAAATGGCAAAACTGCATGTGCGTTATATGGTTGGTGGGCGTCCGAATAAACCACTTAAAGAACGCTTATTTAGCTTTGAATTCCCAGAATCTCCGGGTGCTTTGATGAAGTTTCTAAAAACATTAGGGACTTATTGGAATATTACCTTATTTCATTATCGTAGCCATGGTACGGATTATGGGCGTGTGCTGGTGGCATTTGAACTTCCTGAAACGGAAGGGCGTTTTGAGCGACATTTAGATGACTTGGGTTATGAGTATCATGATGAGACAGGAAATCCTTCATTTCAATTGTTCTTGTCACCGCAAACAGCAAGTTTAGTCGTGGAGTAACCGCCAAAAAGCACTGATAACAGGTTCTTGAAGGCGTTTGTGTAATGCACAAACGCCTAACTCAAAAGGTTCTACCATTGAAATATTATCCAATGAAGAGATGCGATTACGCACAGGCTCAGGACAGTTATCAACGACAACTTGTGGGATAAGCGCAATACCACAACCTAATGCAACCATTGAAACAATTGCTTCATGTCCCGAAACTGTCGCATAAATCGAAGGATTGTGGATACGATGACGCTTAAACCATAGCGCGATCCGTTGTCTTGATGGGCCATGTTCAGGAATGATAAACGGAATATTGAGCCAATCGGGTTTCTCTTGTGTTGCAAGATGGCGAACATTGCAAGGTAAAGCAGGCGCAATCAATACTAATGGAATTTCGCCTATTTTTTCAAAACAGATATTTTCAGGAAGCTTTTCAGGTTTTCCTGCGATACCTAAATCAGCTTCATCAGATTGCACTTTATCGACTGCATCAGCTGCATCACCTGTGGTGAGTTTTATTTCAACTAATGGGTTTTCAGCTCTAAAGCGGTCAAGAATAGGCGGTAAATGACTGTAAGCGGCGGTAACAGAACAAAATAGGCGTAACTCACCAGAAAGACTGGGGCTATTTTGGTTTAGCGTGTGTTTGAGTTGCTTATATTGCAACAAGGTTTGTTGGGCATAGCGCTTTAATTGTTCGCCAGCATCAGTAAGGGTGACTTGTCGGTTGTCACGTAAAAACAGTGGGTGGCCTAAGCTTTCCTCAAGGCGTTGAATTTGACGAGAGAGCGTAGAAGGGCTGACGTGCATTGCTTGTGCAGTCTTGGTGAAATGGCAGCTTTCCGCTAAATGTACAAAGAGCTTGAGATCACGAATATCCATTGTCAGGCACCCATGTGATAAAAAAGGACGTTGCATTTTTTGCAACACTATCTTGTAAATATATCAATTTAAGCAATGGCTTTCATCCCCTATAGTAAAGTCATGCAACACCTCACGGAGAGTGAGGATAATAATAGCGAACACATACACAACGATTTTGGAGTCTTCTATGGCAAATTATTTTAATACATTGAATCTGCGTCAGCAGTTGTCGCAATTAGGTAAATGTCGCTTTATGTCACGTGAAGAATTTGCTGATGAAGCAAATTACCTGAAAGGCAAAAAAGTCGTTATCGTTGGTTGTGGTGCTCAAGGCCTTAACCAAGGTTTAAATATGCGTGATTCAGGTTTGAATATCGCGTATGCCTTACGCCAAGAAGCGATTGATGAGAAACGTGCCTCATGGCGTCGTGCAACCGAAAACGGTTTTGAGGTTGGAACCTATGAAGCGTTGATCCCTCAAGCAGATTTAGTTGTTAACTTAACGCCAGACAAACAGCACTCAGCGGTTGTTCAAGCGGTTCAACCGCTGATGAAATCAGGTGCAGCATTAGGCTATTCTCATGGTTTTAATATTGTTGAAGTCGGCGAAAAAATTCGTGATGACATCACCGTTGTCATGGTTGCACCAAAATGTCCGGGTACCGAAGTTCGTGAAGAATATAAGCGTGGTTTTGGTGTTCCAACACTGATTGCAGTTCACCCAGAGAACGATGCAAAAGGCGAAGGTATGGCTATAGCCAAAGCATGGGCTGCTGCAACAGGTGGTCATCGTGCGGGTGTTTTAGAGTCTTCTTTCGTTGCTGAAGTAAAATCAGACTTAATGGGTGAGCAAACTATTCTGTGCGGTATGTTACAAGCAGGCTCGCTGTTATGTTACGACAAAATGGTTGCAGATGGTGTTGAGCCGGGTTATGCAGGTAAATTGCTCCAATTTGGTTGGGAAACCATTACGGAAGCACTAAAGCAGGGTGGTATCACCTTGATGATGGACAGATTATCTAATCCTGCAAAAATGCGTGCTTACGCATTATCAGAGCAACTGAAAGAGATCATGGCTCCACTGTTTGCGAAACATATGGATGATATCATTTCAGGTAAATTCTCTGAAACTATGATGGCTGATTGGGCAAATGATGATAAAAACTTGCTGACATGGCGTGAAGAGACCGGAGCAAGCGCATTTGAAAATTATCCTGAATATGAAGGTAAAATCAGTGAGCAAGAGTACTTTGATCACGGTGTATTAATGGTTGCAATGGTTAAAGCTGGCGTTGAATTAGCCTTTGATACGATGATTGAAGCGGGTATCTTTGCTGAATCAGCATATTATGAATCACTGCATGAGTTGCCATTAATCGCCAATACCATTGCTCGTAAGCGCTTATATGAAATGAATGTGGTTATTTCTGATACCGCAGAATATGGTAACTATTTGTTCTCATTCGCTGTTGTTCCTATGCTGAAAGAATTTATGACAACATTGCAAGCTGGTGATTTAGCGAAGAAAGTTCAAGATAATGGAACAGATAACGCACAATTACGTGATATCAACGAAGCAATTCGCCAACATCCAATTGAGACTGTTGGTAAAACATTACGTGGTTATATGACAGATATGAAACGTATCTCTGTTGGTGGGTAATTTGTTGTTGTGCTTTATGCGATAAAAAGCGTAAAAATAAGAGTAAAATTTAATCTATTGAAAACCGTATTTCTTAATGGAGTACGGTTTTTTGTTTTTATAGTGTGAGAAAAATTGGAAGAGGGAATACTCAAGACTTTGAGCGCTTTCTGCTACAATTATCCCCCGTTATGTTCTTGGTTAATGAAGTTTGGAAAAAGTATGCGATTAAATCCTGGTCAACAAAAAGCAGTAGAATATGTGTCAGGCCCTTGCTTGGTCTTGGCAGGAGCAGGGTCGGGTAAAACACGGGTTATTACTAATAAAATTGCCCACCTTATTCGTCAATGCCAATACCCAGCAAAGCAAATTGCGGCGGTGACATTTACCAATAAAGCTGCGCGTGAAATGAAAGAGCGTGTTGCTCAAACCTTAGGTCGCCAAGAAGCGAAAGGATTAATGATCTCAACGTTTCATACATTGGGATTAGAAATTATTAAACGCGAATATAAAGCGCTAGGGATTAAAGCTAAATTTTCATTGTTTGATGACCAAGACCAATCTGCATTACTTAAAGAATTAACGGCTGATTTATTAGAAGAAGATAAAGATTTACTTTCCCAGTTAAAGAGCCAAATCTCTAACTGGAAAAATGACATGCTCACACCAGAGCAAGCCACAGGAATGGCGAGATCGCAACAAGATCATACTTTTGCCGAATGCTTTCGACGTTACGAGCAACATCTGCGTAGTTGTAATGTACTCGACTTTGATGACTTAATTAGCCGACCAACCTTGTTATTGCGTACGAATGAAGAAGTGAGAGAGCGTTGGCAAAGACGTATCCGTTATTTGCTGGTAGATGAATATCAAGATACAAATACAAGCCAATATGAATTGGTAAAATGGCTGGTGGGTGAAAGGGCCCGTTTTACTGTTGTAGGTGATGATGATCAATCCATTTATTCTTGGCGTGGTGCTCGTCCTCAAAATTTAGTGTTGTTACAAAAAGACTTCCCACAACTCAATGTGATCAAACTTGAACAAAATTACCGCTCTTCAGGGCGTATTTTAAAATCAGCGAATATATTGATTGAAAATAACCCTCATGTTTTTGAAAAACGCTTATTTTCAGAATTAGGTTATGGTGATGAACTGCGAGTTTTAACCGCCAATAATGAAGAGCATGAAGCTGAACGTGTTGCGGGTGAGTTAATTGCTCATCACTTTATTAATAAAACTAATTATAAAGATTACGCGATACTTTATCGTGGTAACCATCAGTCTCGTATTTTTGAAAAATATCTGATGCAAAATCGCATTCCTTATCGTATTTCGGGGGAAACCTCTTTTTTCTCACGAGAGGAAATAAAAGATATTCTTGCTTATTTACGAGTTATTACTAATCCTGATGATGATGCGGCATTTTTACGTATTGTGAATAAACCTCGTCGTGAAATTGGACCGATAACAATCCAAAAATTAGGTGAATGGGCAAAAATTCGAGATAAAAGCTTATACAATGCCTGTTTTGATTTAGGATTAAGCCAAACGCTAACTGGGCGAGGTTTAAATTCATTACAAGCATTCTCACAATGGATGTCGCGTATAGTGCAAAAATCAGAACGAGAGCCACTGTTGGCCGTGCGTGATTTATTGCATGAAATGGATTATGAAAGTTGGCTATATGAAACCTCAAGTAGTGCAAAAGCTGCGGAAATGAGGATGAAAAATATTAATCAGCTATTTTCATGGATGAGTGAAATGCTAGAAGGTGATGAATTACATGAACCTATGACGCTTTCTCAAGTGGTTAACCGTTTTACCTTGCGCGATATGATGGAGCGCGGTGAAACAGAAGAAGAGCTAGATCAAGTTCAATTAATGACATTACATGCCTCTAAAGGTCTTGAATTTCCACATGTTTTTTTAGTTGGAATGGAAGAAGGCATATTGCCACATCAAAGCAGTATTGATGAAGATAATGTTGAAGAAGAAAGACGTCTTGCTTATGTGGGCATTACTCGCGCACAAAAAACACTCACGTTTACATTATGTAAAGAAAGACGTCAATATGGTGAATTAATCAAACCAGATCCGAGTCGTTTTCTTTATGAATTACCTCAAGATGATTTGAATTGGGATACCAATAAAAAGAAAGTATTAAGTGCTGAGGAAAAACAAGAGAAAGGGCAAAAAGGTGTTGCTGGACTAAGAGCAATGCTAGCAAAGCATAAACCTGAATAGCATAAGACTTGGTAGATAAAATTAACCCCTTGGCATATTGATGTTCAAGGGGTTTTTATTTTTTGTATAAGTAAAAAATTAACTTATACGAGAGCTATTTTGTTCTTCAATCATTAAAGACCAATGCACATAACTCTGTAGTTGGATCTCTTCTTGGAGGTTTTCAGCACGTAATGGATGCTCATTAAGCCACTGATAAGGCAGGGTAATAATGAGTGTTTCATCCTCTGTGCGTAATCGTAATGCAGGAAGTGTATCATCGCGGCGACGGCTGGCAAAAATAATGGCTAATCGCAGTAAACGCACCAGTCGATTGGCTTGGCTTATCGGTAGCGCGTTTTGATGATTAAGGGGCGCAAGATCGATGATCCCTGTTTGATTTTTTAGCAACGATGCTAATAAACGTCGTTGTGCTGGTGTGTATCCAGGTAAATCAAGATGAGAAAGTAGATAGCTTGCATGTGACGGTGCTTGACGGAAATCAACACTTAGGCCAATTTCATGTAATGCGCTGGCACTATTAAGTAATTCACGACAGCGATTATCTAACTGCCAACTTTTACTGACTTGAATAAAAAAGTGTTCAGCCAGTTGTTGTACGCGGTGCGCTTGCTCAATATCAATTTGAAAGCGACGTTGGATATTGCGAAGGGTGCGTTGGCGAATATCTTGCTCAATAGGTAAGTGCAACATGCCATAGACTAGGCCCTCTCTTAATGCGCCTCCTGCAAGGATCATATTTTCAATGTGCAAGGTTTCAAATATGGCGATCAATATAGCAAGCCCACTTGGAAATACTAAGGCTCGCTCAAAAGTGAGCCCTTCAATTTCCAATTCTTCCAACTTTCCACATTCAATAGCTTTATGTTTAAGTCGTTCCAACTTAGGCAAGGTAATTAACTCATCCATTCCTTGCGCAATCATGATCTCTTGCAGTGCTTGAACAGTACCTGATGCACCCACGCAGACTTGCCAGCCTTGTTGAAGTAATTTCTCTGCAACTGGGGCAAGTATCGCTTTCGCCGCATCTTGTGCTTTGGCAAAATTTTCTTGAGTGAGAGTGCGATCAGTAAAATAGCGCTCTAACCAAGTCACGCAGCCCATGCTTAGGCTCATCAATTGCGTTGTTTTAGCGCCTGTACCAGTCACTAACTCAGTGCTTCCACCGCCAATATCCACCACTAAACGCTGTTCTGCACCACCTGTGGTATGTGCAACACCACGGTAGATAAGGCGTGCTTCCTCCTCACCACTAATGACATGAACTGTATTACCCAGAATTTCAGAGGCTTTAGCGACAAAGATATCTGCATTTTTAGCAATACGTAATGTGGCTGTTGCGACGACTTTGATTTGTTCTGCTGGAATATCACGCAGATATTCAGAAAACAGTCGTAAACATTGCCAGCCGCGTTCCATTGCCTGTTCTGACAATTCATTTTCACTGTTTAGGCCTGCTGCTAGTCGAACTTTACGTTTCACGCGGGAAAGTACTTGTATTGATCCCGCAATTTCTCGAACGACTAACATATGAAAACTGTTAGAACCTAAATCAATAGCAGCATAAAGTGATGAAGATTTCAGCATAATTTATGGATGACTCGGGCGTTTATTTCGGTTGTTACGTTGAGTATTATTTCCTCGGTTTCGCGACGGCGCATTATTGCGACGGGGCTGACCTTGGCGAGGACGGTGACGACGTTTAGGCTCAGGAAGATCTGTCAATAACGCATCACTATTATATTTACTCACAGGAATAGCATGTTGAATATAGGTTTCAATTGCAGGTAAATTTAGAGCATATTCTTCACATGCAAGACTGATTGAATTACCACTATTACCCGCACGTCCCGTTCTACCAATGCGGTGAACATAATCTTCACAATCATCAGGTAAATCATAGTTAAAAACATGCGTTACAGATGGAATATGAAGACCTCTAGCTGCAACATCAGTGGCAACCAGAATATCAATATTACCTTGGGTAAAATCTTCTAAAATACGTAGACGTTTTTTCTGAGGAACATCACCTGTTAATAAACCAACGCGGTGTCCATCTGCGGCAAGGTGTGCCCAAATATCGTCACAGCGATGTTTTGTATTGGCAAAAATGATACAGCGATCAGGCCATTCTTCTTCAATTAACGTCTGGAGAAGGCGCATTTTCTCTTCATTTGAAGGATAAAAAAGCTCTTCTTTTATACTAAAACCTGTTTTTTGTTCAGGTTCCACTTCAACGTATTCAGGATTATTCATTTGTTCAAAGGCAAGTTCCCTTACACGGTAAGATAGTGTTGCAGAGAACAACATATTCATACGTTCAGCCGCAACTGGCATACGACGGAAGATCCAACGAATATCTTTAATAAAGCCGAGATCGTACATTCTGTCCGCTTCATCAAGTACCACAACTTGAATTGCGCTAAGATTAATGTGACCTTGCTTAACGTAATCAATTAAGCGTCCAGTTGTGCCAATAACAATATCGACACCATTACTTAATACTTTTAGTTGTTCATCATAGCCATCGCCACCATAGGCGAGACCCATTTTAATCCCTGTGTTTTGTGCAAGCTCTTTAGCATCAGAATAAATCTGCACAGCGAGTTCGCGTGTTGGTGCCATAATAAGAGCACGAGGTTGATTCGTTTCATGCCCTTCTTTCGCAGGGTGTGTTAAAAGATAATGAAACGTTGAGGTTAAAAACGCCAACGTTTTGCCTGTTCCTGTTTGGGCTTGCCCGGCAATGTCTTGACCTTTCACAGTGATAGGTAACGTCAATGCCTGAATTTGTGTACAATTAGAGAACCCTTTTTTCTCAAGGGCTTCTATCACTTTTGGATGCAAGGCGAAGTCGGAAAACTTCTTTTCTGTCAAATATGTTTTGCTCATAATGTAATAGAATATCAGTTATGGGTTGCATTACAAAAGTTTATCCGCTGAAATGCAGACAGACTTTTGTTATTTAATGTTACACTGGTACGGTCAATATTATTCTTTGGAGTAGAACAATGAGCGATAAAATCCTTCACTTATCTGACAGCAAATTCGATGCTGATGTATTAAATGCAACCGGCCCCGTGCTCGTTGATTTCTGGGCTGAATGGTGTGGCCCATGTAAAATGATTGCTCCTATTCTAGATGAAGTTGCAACAGAATACGCTGGTAAATTAACAGTTGCGAAGCTAAACATCGATCAAAACCCGCTGACAGCACCAAAATACGGTATTCGCGGTATTCCTACACTGATTTTATTCAAAAACGGTGCAGTTGCAGCGACTAAAGTAGGCGCATTGTCAAAAACTCAACTAAAAGAGTTTTTAGACGAAAATATCTAATTTGATTTAGATATCAAAAATAAAGTAGGACGTTTAGACCTTGTCAGTATTTCTGTTATTGACCGCTAGACGTCCGCTTCGAAGCATGATAAGTTAGCGCCACTTACTTACATAATATATCGGATCTTCTTGTCAATATGATTAGACATGATTAAATAAGTCTGAGATATTGAATATCAAGCGTGCAAAGTAATAGAATTGAATAACATGATATGATATTTAATCTAATATGATATTTAATATAAGTAATCTGAATTCATCTAACCAGTCAAGTTGCCTTAGAATAATCTATAGTATTCAGGGAATATAAATTTTTCCAAGTATGTTCCTAACCCATAAGTTGAAAGTACACTCATAGTATTGAGACAATGAATGTCACTTCTCTGGGTATAAAGCAGACTGGTCTAATAGTATTAATACTCTCTAACATTATCATTTTAGTTATACCCATATGTTAGAAAGTTATAATCTGTAATTTTACACATGACGAAACTGACAGCGATTCGCTGTTATACTATTCACGTTCATAGTTCGAGAGTTACCCCGAGTTATTAAGAACCCACCATTATGAATCTTACCGAATTAAAAAATACGCCGGTATCAGAACTGATAGCACTTGGCGAAAATATGGGGCTAGAAAACCTAGCTCGAATGAGAAAGCAAGACATTATTTTCTCTATCTTGAAGCAACACGCGAAAAGTGGAGAAGATATTTTCGGCGACGGTGTGCTGGAAATATTGCAGGATGGCTTCGGCTTCCTACGTTCCGCAGACAGTTCCTACCTTGCTGGTCCCGATGATATCTATGTTTCTCCAAGTCAAATTCGCCGTTTTAACCTTCGCACTGGTGACACCATCGCAGGGAAAATCCGTCCTCCTAAAGAAGGTGAACGCTATTTTGCCCTCCTAAAAGTTAATGAAGTTAACTTTGATAAACCAGAAAATGCCCGCAGTAAAATCCTCTTTGAAAACTTAACACCTTTACATGCTAATAATCGTTTACGTATGGAACGTGGTAATGGTTCAACAGAAGACTTAACCGCGCGTGTTCTTGACTTAGCGGCACCAATCGGCCGTGGTCAACGTGGTCTTATCGTTGCTCCACCAAAAGCGGGTAAAACCATGTTGCTGCAAAATATCGCAGCAAATATTGCTCATAACTACCCTGATTGCGTATTGATGGTACTTCTGATTGATGAACGTCCAGAAGAAGTCACTGAGATGCAGCGCTTGGTTAAAGGTGAAGTTATTGCATCGACTTTTGATGAACCCGCTTCTCGTCACGTACAAGTTGCAGAGATGGTCATTGAAAAAGCAAAACGCTTAGTTGAGCATAAAAAAGACGTTATCATCCTGTTAGACTCTATTACTCGTTTAGCGCGTGCTTATAACACTGTTGTACCTTCGTCAGGTAAAGTGTTAACTGGTGGTGTGGATGCAAACGCATTACATCGTCCTAAACGTTTCTTCGGTGCAGCACGTAATGTTGAAGAAGGTGGTAGCTTAACTATCATTGCAACAGCGCTCGTTGATACTGGTTCTAAAATGGACGAAGTTATCTACGAAGAATTTAAGGGTACAGGTAACATGGAATTACACCTGTCTCGTAAAATTGCTGAAAAACGTGTTTTCCCAGCGATCGATTATAATCGTTCTGGTACACGTAAAGAAGAATTGCTGACGACTCAAGATGAGTTACAAAAAATGTGGATCCTGCGTAAAATTATTCATCCTATGGGTGAAATTGACGCGATGGAATTCCTCATTAATAAATTAGCGATGACGAAGACAAATGAAGAGTTCTTTGACTTTATGAAACGCTCATAAGATTTATTAACAAAGCTGCTGGGCTAATTAAAATATTAAAAGAGTGTGGTCTGTTACAGAATAAGTAATATCCCCTCAAATTATATGCTGTTAAGCTCGTTTACTTTGTTAGAATGACGATATGATAAAAACGCCACACTATTGTGGCGTTTTTTGTTTTTATTTTTTATGGGTGTAATTAAATTTTGAGTGCAATATCTTAGCGAGAAGTTGGTATATATATTGCATGTTTTAGTAATTGATAAAAATAGCGATGGCATCAATAAAAATAGTTAAGGAAAACTTATAATTGATGAAGGGTGGTGAGTTTTGAATAAACTCGTCGTGGTGGAGCTGGAAAAAGAATAAAAACACATGGAAGGGTAAAATAACCAGCTATATTTATTATAGAGAACAGTACTGTGGATATACTAAAAATGAGCACAAGCGTTTTTTATGTGTTCTTATTTTCTTTCGCATTTTTATTCTTGGCTCGTAAAATTGCAAAAAAAATAGGACTCGTGGATAAACCGAATTATCGTAAAAAACATCATGGATTGATCCCTCTTGTGGGCGGGATTTCAGTCTATTTTGGTATTGTTTTCGCATTTTATATTTCAGATATCTACATTCCTCATAAGGAATTGTATCTGGCATGTGCGGGACTTCTTGTTTTTATTGGTGCGTTAGATGATCGCTTCGATATTAGCGTCAAAATAAGAGCAACTATCCAAGCATTTGTTGGGATCGTGATGATGGTGGGGGCTGGATTAAAGCTGGACACACTTGGTCATGCTTTTGGTCCTTGGGAAATGCATTTAGGGCCTTTTGGTTACATTGTGACACTTTTTGCCGTTTGGGCAGCAATTAATGCTTTCAATATGGTTGATGGTATTGATGGGTTATTAGGTGGTCTTTCTTGTGTTTCTTTTGGCGCGTTAGGTATTTTGTTATATCAAAGTGGTAATTCTGCGCTCGCATTCTGGTGTTTCTCATTTATTGCTGCAATTTTGCCTTATATCCTTTTAAACCTAGGGGTTTGCGGTAAAAAATTCAAAGTCTTTATGGGGGATGCTGGTAGTACCCTGATTGGGTTTACAATTATTTGGCTATTAGTTGCATCAACACAGACTCAGCCTCGTCCTGTAAAAGCAGTCACTGCATTATGGATAATTGCTATTCCTCTTATGGATATGGTGGCAATTATGTACCGCCGTTTACGTAAAGGGATGAGCCCTTTCTCACCAGACCGTCAACATATTCATCATTTGATTATGCGTGCGGGTTTTACCTCTCGCCAAGCCTTTATTTTAATAACTGTGGCTGCTGCACTTTTAGCCGCGATTGGTATTATTGGTCAAAACCTATCATTTGTTCCTGAATGGTTCATGTTGGCATTATTCTTGCTTGCATTTGTTATGTATGGTTATTGCATTAAACGCGCGTGGCGAGTCGCTCGTTTTATTAAACGACATAAGCGTCGCTTACGTAGAGCAACACAACAGCATTAATATAAGCAGAGGTCTTTTAACGTGATGAACTCGGAAAATAACGCCTCCCGACAGGGTAATCAGCCAGATAATGAACTCGATATCAGAGGTCTTTGTTGTGCGCTTTGGTCAGGAAAAAGCTGGATTATAGGGTTCGCTCTGCTTTTTGCCGTGATTGCACTTGGGGCATCTTATTTGATGCAACCTAAATGGAGTGCAATCGCAATGACAGAGAAACCAACGATAAATAACTTAGGCAGTTATTATTCGCAATCTCAGTTTTTACGTAATCTTGATACACAAATTAATCCATCAGCACAAAACCCAGCTTTAAGTATTCCTGATGAAGCTTATCAAGAGTTTGTTACTCAAATTGCTGCTTTTGATACTCGTCGCGAGTTTTGGCTACAAACGGATTATTTCAAGCAACGCAAAGAAAATGATGAGCAAGCTAATGCTGCGTTATTGGATGAGTTAATTAACAATATTCAATTTACGCCTTCTGATGAGAAAAAGTTGGTTAATGATCAATTAAGACTCATTGCAGAATCATCAAAAGAGGCGAGCCAATTATTAAATGAATATATCGCTTTCGCTAATAAAAGAGCATCTACTCATCTTAATGATGAAGTGATAACCGCATGGGCAACAAGAACACAGTCAATGAAAGCGTTAGTTAAACGCCAAGAAATGGCAGCTCAAGCGGCTTACCAACGTCAAATTAACTTATTAGAGCAATCAATAAAAGTTGCTGAGAAACAAGGTATTTCTCAAAAACAGACCTCTATTGCAATTGATGAGTTACCTGACTCTAAATTATTTCTGCTAGGCGTTCCTCTATTGCAATCGCAACTAGAAACTTTAGTAGCAACAGGTGCTGATTTTGATAGTGATTATGATCAAAATACAGCAATGTTAGCGACCCTCGCTGTGGGGGCAAAATTGCAAGATAACTTCCAAACTTACCGTTTCTTACGTACTCCTGAAGATCCTGTAAAACGTGATAGTCCTCGTCGTGCCTTTATGATGGTGCTTTGGGGTGCAATTGGTGTATTGGCAGGTGCAGGTGTTGCATTAGTAAGACGTAGCTCATTAAAAAAATAATAATTATTAAATTTTGTCTGATGACAATAACGAGACATCAGGTGTTTCGGCACCTGATGTATTGAGTATAAGGGCATATTGCTTTCCCAAAAATAAGCGATATAACAACGAAAAAAAGAGAGCCACTGTGAAAGTGTTGACTGTTTTTGGCACACGCCCTGAAGCGATAAAAATGGCACCTTTAGTGCACGCTTTAGCAAATGATGATTCGTTTGAAGCGAAGGTATGTGTTACGGCCCAACATCGAGAAATGCTTGATCAGGTATTAAATCTTTTTGAGATCAAACCAGATTATGATCTCAATATTATGAAACCAGGACAAGATTTAACGGATATTACCTGTCGTATTTTAGAAGGGTTAAAACCGGTATTAGCATCATTCCAACCTGATGTTGTTTTGGTGCATGGTGATACAACGACAACCATGGCAGCAAGTTTAGCCGCTTTTTATCAACGAATTCCGGTTGGTCATGTGGAAGCAGGATTGCGTACAGGCAATCTTTATTCACCATGGCCAGAAGAAGCCAACCGTACCATTGCAGGGCATCTTGCCATGTATCATTTCGCACCAACAGAGACAGCAAAATTAAATCTGGTACGAGAAGCGGTTGCAGATAAAAATATTTTTGTTACTGGAAATACTGTTATTGATGCACTGTTTTGGGTGAGTGATAGAGTGATGGGCAATCAAACACTCTTAAATGAACTCGCTGTAAACTATCCTTTTATTCAGCCAGATAAAAAAATGATCCTTGTGACGGGGCATCGTCGCGAAAGCTTTGGTGGTGGTTTCGAACGTATTTGCCAAGCATTAGCTGAAATTGCCTTAGCGCACCCTGATGTTGAAGTTGTCTATCCTGTTCACTTAAACCCAAATGTGAGTGAGCCTGTTCAACGCATTCTTCACGGTATTGACAACATTAAACTAATACAGCCACAAGATTATCTCCCATTTGTTTATCTAATGAACCATGCTTACCTTATTTTGACCGATTCTGGTGGTATCCAAGAAGAAGCGCCTTCATTAGGTAAGCCCGTTCTGGTCATGCGAGACACAACAGAGCGCCCAGAAGCAGTTGAAGCGGGTTCTGTTCGCTTGGTGGGAACCGACACCAAACGTATTGTTAGCGAAGTAACCTCTTTATTGACAGACGAAAACGCGTATCACCAAATGAGTAAGGCGACAAATCCTTATGGTGATGGACATGCCTGCCAACGTATTCTTGAAGCATTGAAAAAAAATCAGGTGACATTATGAGTTTTGAAACTATTTCTGTTATCGGCCTCGGCTACATTGGTTTACCTACAGCGGCAGCTTTTGCCTCTCGTAAAAAAAGCGTCATCGGTGTTGATGTTAATCAGCATGCAGTTGATACAATTAATAAAGGTCAAATTCACATTGTTGAACCTGATCTCGATAAAGTTGTTAAACAAGCCGTTGAAGAGGGGCATTTAAAAGCCTATACCACGCCACAGCCAGCAGATGCTTTCCTTATTGCGGTACCAACACCGTTTAAAGGTGAACATGAGCCTGATTTAGCCTATGTTGAATCGGCGGCTCGCTCTATTGCACCTGTACTGAAAAAAGGTGACCTTATTATCCTTGAATCGACGTCACCGGTTGGTTCTACTGAACAAATGGCACAGTGGTTAGCCGAAGCTCGCCCAGATTTAACGTTCCCTCATCAAGACGGTGAAGAAGCAGATATTGATATTGCTTATTGTCCTGAGCGTGTATTACCAGGCCAGGTTATGATTGAGCTTATTCGCAATGACCGAGTTGTTGGTGGAATGAACCGTAAATCCTCCGAGCGTGCGAGTGAGCTATACAAAATTTTCCTTGAAGGTGAATGTGTTATCACCAATGCACGTACCGCGGAAATGTGTAAGCTAACGGAAAATAGCTTCCGTGATGTTAATATTGCATTTGCTAACGAATTATCGCTGATTTGCGCTGACCAAGATATCAATGTGTGGGAGCTAATTAGCTTGGCGAACCGCCATCCACGCGTCAATATTTTACAACCAGGTCCAGGTGTTGGTGGACACTGTATCGCAGTTGACCCTTGGTTTATCGTGTCACAAAATCCAAAGCAATCTCGTTTAATTCACACTGCGCGTTTAGTCAATGATGGCAAACCAGTGTGGGTTATTGATCAAGTGAAAGCTGCGGTTGCTGATTGCCTGACTGAAACGGGTAAACGTGCTAATGAAATTAAAATAGCCTGCTTTGGTTTAGCCTTTAAACCTAACATTGATGATTTACGTGAAAGCCCAGCTATGAACATTACCAAACAAGTGGCAGATTGGCACAGCGGTACAACATGGGCTGTTGAACCTAATATTCATGAGTTACCAACAAAACTGAAAGGGATCACGGAGTTAGTGTCAACTGAGCAAGCACTAAAAGATGCTGATATTGTCTTAATGCTCGTTGATCATCAGCAATTTAAAGCGATCCCAGGTAGTAAAGTCACTCAAAAATGGATTGTAGATACGAAAGGAGTATGGCGTTGAAACGCATTCTAGTTACGGGTGGAGCCGGTTTTATCGGCTCTGCTGTTGTTCGACATATTATTGAAAACACCAATGACAGTGTTGTTGTGGTGGATAAGCTGACTTATGCCGGTAATTTAGAGTCATTAGCGACAGTGGCTAACAGTGAACGCTATGCGTTTGAGCAAGTTGATATCTGTGATAGAGCAGAGCTTGACCGCTTATTTGCTCAATATCAACCAGATGTTGTGATGCATTTAGCAGCAGAAAGTCATGTTGACCGTTCTATTGATGGTCCTGCGGCATTTATTGAAACCAATATTGTCGGTACTTACACATTACTGGAAGCGGCTCGTCATTATTGGCAAGTACTCTCTGAAGATAAGAAAGCGGCATTTCGTTTTCACCATATCTCAACAGATGAAGTGTATGGCGATCTAGAAGGTACAGATGATTTCTTTACTGAAACCACACCTTATGCCCCAAGTAGCCCTTATTCTGCTTCTAAAGCATCAAGTGACCATTTAGTACGTGCATGGTTACGGACTTATGGCTTACCTACGGTGATCACAAACTGTTCAAATAACTATGGCCCTTATCATTTCCCTGAAAAATTAATCCCTTTAATTATTTTAAATGCGATTTCAGGAAAGCCATTACCTGTCTATGGAAAAGGTGAGCAAATTCGTGATTGGCTCTATGTTGAAGATCATGCTAGAGCACTCTATTTAGTCGCAACAACAGCAACACCGGGTAAAACCTACAATATTGGTGGTCATAATGAGCGCCGTAATATTGATGTTGTTAAAACAATTTGTGCGCTATTAGAAGAGTTATATCCAGCAAAACCAGAAGGTGTTGCTCAATACGCTGATTTAATTACATATGTAAAAGATAGACCTGGTCATGATCTGCGTTATGCCATTGATGCTGCGAAAATTGAAGCTGAATTAGGTTGGAAGCCCGAAGAGACATTTGAATCAGGTATTCGTAAAACTGTTTTGTGGTACTTAAATAACGAAACATGGTGGAAACGTGTACTTGATGGCTCTTACGCAGGTGAACGTTTAGGGCTTGGAAACTGATTAAGTAAAAGGATAAATGATGAAAGGTATTATTCTAGCGGGTGGCTCTGGTACACGACTACATCCGATAACCAAAGGGGTATCGAAACAGTTGTTGCCTATCTACGATAAGCCCATGATCTATTATCCGCTTTCAGTTCTGATGCTTGCTGGTATTCGAGATATTTTGATCATCACAACACCCGATGACATGACCTCATTCCAACGTTTATTAGGTGATGGTTCTGCATTTGGTGTTCATCTTCAATATAAGATACAGCCATCGCCAGATGGTTTAGCTCAAGCGTTTATTTTAGGTGAAGAATTTATTGGTGATGATCATTGCTGTTTAGTGTTAGGCGATAATATCTATTTTGGTCAAGGGTTTAGTCCAAAACTAAAACAAGTTGCTCAACGTGAACGCGGAGCGACAGTTTTTGGTTATCAAGTAATGGACCCTGAACGATTTGGTGTTGTTGAATTTGATGATGATTTCAAAGTACTGTCGATTGAAGAAAAGCCGGAACAGCCTAAATCTAATTGGGCAGTAACAGGACTTTACTTCTACGATAACCGTGTGGTGGATTTTGCTAAAAAAGTAAAACCCTCTATTCGTGGTGAACTAGAAATTACGTCTATTAATCAGATGTATCTTGAGTGTGGTGAGCTTAATGTTGAACTGTTAGGGCGTGGTTTTGCATGGTTAGATACCGGCACTCACGACAGTTTAATTGAAGCCAGTACTTTCGTTCAAACAGTTGAAAAGCGCCAAGGATTTAAAGTGGCGTGTCTTGAAGAGATTGCTTGGCGTAATGGATGGCTCACTGATGACCAAGTAAGAGAAAGTGCAAAATCACTGTCTAAAACGGGTTATGGTCGCTATCTATTGGATTTATTACATGTCCGTCCTCGCCAATATTAATTATCTTGAGTGGGAAAGTGAATTTTTCTCACTCAAAACAGGGCGTCTTGAGTTTGATACTCAAGCGCCAGTATTAATAGACAAACAGCTTGATGCATTTGCTCTGGTTCAGGCTAAAGTCGCATCTCATGAGCTTTCACTCATCGATAAACTCAGTCAATTAGGTTTTCAATTTGCGGAAGGTGAAATTGATTTTAAACTTCCAATTGGCATAGAAAATGCTTGTAAGAAAGCGTCTGAATTATGTTTTAGAAAAGCCAATGACGCTGATATTAATTTACTGATGACAACTGCATCAGAGGCTTTTGTACAAAGTCGTTTTCGAGCACCTTGGTATCAAGAAGACGATAGCAGTCGTTTTTACGCATTATGGGTTAAAAAAGCCGTACTAGGCACGTTCGATGATATCTGCTTACTAACTTATGATATTGAAAATAACATAAGTGGTTTTGTCACTTTACGTCGTCTATCTGAAAGTGAAGCAAGAGTGGGGTTACTTGCGGTAATGCCCAATAGAACAGGACAAGGCATTGGTAAACAACTGATGTCGGCCGCGAAGTTTTGGTGTCAACAGCAAGGTATTTCAACCCTATATGTTGCAACACAAATCAGCAATATTGCAGCTTCGCGTTTATACACACACAGTGGGGGCTTAATAGAGAGCACCACTTATTGGTTATACAGGGGATAATATGATTCCGTTTAATAAACCACCCGTTGTCGGCACCGAATTAGAATATATGAAACAGGCCATGGAAAGTGGCAAGCTCTGTGGTGATGGCAATTTCACAAAAAAATGTGAAAAGTGGTTAGAAGAACAATTTCATTGTCATAAAACGCTGTTAACGCCATCTTGTACTGCATCGCTTGAAATGGCTGCTATCTTATTAGATATCAAGTCAGGCGATGAAGTCATTATGCCGAGTTTTACCTTTGTTTCGACCTCTAATGCGTTTGTATTACGTGGGGCAACCATTGTTTTTGTTGATATTCGTCCAGATACCATGAATATCGATGAAACAAAAATTGAAGCGGCAATTACAGACAAAACTCGTGCTATCGTGCCTGTTCATTATGCGGGTGTTGCGTGTGAAATGGACACGATTATGGCTATTGCGAAAAGACATAATCTGTTTGTTATCGAAGATGCTGCACAAGGTGTCATGTCAACTTACAAAGGTAAGGCTTTGGGCACTATTGGTCATATTGGTTGCTATAGCTTCCATGAGACTAAAAACTACTCATCAGGTGGTGAGGGTGGTGCAACGCTCATTAACGATCCAGACTTAATCAATCGTGCAGAAGTTATCCGTGAAAAAGGCACTAATCGTAGCCAATTTTTCCGTGGACAAGTCGATAAATACACTTGGCGTGATATTGGTTCTAGTTACTTAATGTCAGATTTACAAGCTGCATATTTATGGGCACAGCTTGAAGAAGCTGAAAAAATTAATGAACGTCGCTTAGCGTTTTGGCAGATTTACTATGACGCATTGACACCATTAGCAGAGAAAGGCTTATTAGCGCTTCCAATCGTTCCTGAAGGATTAGAACACAATGCGCATATGTTCTATATCAAACTGAACAATATCGAGCAACGTACTGCGTTTAATGATTATATGAAAGCGCACGATGTTTTAACTGTCTTCCACTATGTGTCATTGCATACCAGCCCAGCAGGTATGAAATTTGGCCGTTTTGATGGTGAAGATATTTTCACTACGCAAGAAAGTGAACGTTTAGTGCGTTTACCTATGTTCTACAATATGACAGAAGAAGAACAGCAAACCGTTATTGGCCATATTCGCGATTTCTTTGCTTAATTATGTCATTAGCCAAAGCATCAATTTGGACAGCGGGATCAACCCTGATAAAAATCGGGGCTGGTCTGCTTGTCGTCAAGTTACTCGCTGTCTCCTTTGGTCCTTCTGGCGTGGGATTAGCAGGTAACTTTCGTCAATTAATTACCGTACTTGGTGTATTGTCTGGTGCGGGAATTTTTAATGGTGTAACGAAATTAATCGCACAATATCAAGATGATGATATTCAACGCAAAAATGTGTTGGGCACATCATCGGCTATGATCTTGCTGTTCTCTACACTATTAGCTGTTTTATTTCTTCTTTTTTCTGCTCCCATTAGCCAAGTGTTATTTGGTGATGATTATCATCAATATCAGGATATTGTAAGAGCCGTTGCTTTTATTCAAATGGGAATAGCATATAGCAACTATTTTCTTGCCATATTAAAAGGTTATCGTGATGCAGCTGGTAATGCCTTATCTGTGATCGCAGGTAGCATCATTGGTGTTATTGCTTATTATTTATGCTATTTATTTGCGGGTTATCACGGTGCATTAATTGGACTTGCATTAGTTCCTGCACTTATTTTATTTCCTGCTACATTTTTAGTAGTAAAACGTAAGCGATTTGCGTTAAGTGAGCTTAAACCTCGTTGGGATAAGGCAATAGCAAGCCATCTTGGTAAATTTACTATTATGGCGATACTGACATCGATTACGTTACCAGTCGCTTATATTATGATGCGTAATCTACTTGCTGAGCATTATAGCTGGGATGATGTTGGTATTTGGCAAGGCGTAACTAGCATTTCAGATGCTTACTTGCAGTTTATTACAGCCTCTTTTTCTGTTTATTTGTTGCCAACACTCTCTCGATTAACGCAAAAGAGTGATATTACCAAAGAGATCGTGAAATCACTGAAGTTTGTACTTCCTGCGGTTGCCGTTGCCAGTTTTATGGTGTGGTTATTGCGTGATTTTGCAATTTGGTTACTGTTTTCAGATAAATTTGTCGCTATGCGTGATTTATTTGCATGGCAACTTGTCGGAGATGTTTTAAAGGTAGGCGCCTATGTCTTTGGCTATTTGGTCATTGCAAAAGCGGCACTACGTTTTTATATCCTTACAGAAGTAAGTCAATTTGCTTTACTAACACTATTTTCCCGTTGGCTTATTCCTGAACATGGCGCACTTGGTGCTGCTCAAGCCTATATGGCAACGTATATTATTTACTTCCTTCTCTGTAGTTCTGTTTTCGTGATTTATTGCAGGCGCAAATGACAACTTTGATTTACGTACTAGGTTCAGACATTGTGCATCATAACAACACAATGTTACGGTTTTTTAACGACCACCTCGTTACTGAGGCGGGATTAACGTATAAACCTCGTTTTATCGTTGCCAGTAAAGATACTTCACTGCAAGAAAGCTACCCAGCTTTAGACATTGAGTGTTTAGCGGATAAAAAGCAGGTTGCGCAGAGAGTGATTACATTGGCAAAGGCCGATACTCACCAACGATTCCTTTTTTTAGGCCAATTTAATGCTCCGATTTGGCTAGCATTACTGACAGGTAAAATTAAGCGTCATCAGTTTTGGTGGCATATTTGGGGGGCTGATCTGTATCAGGATTCTAAGCAACTCAAATTTAGACTGTTTTATCTTCTTCGTAAGTTGGCACAAAAACGGGTAGGGCGAGTGTTTGGCACACGAGGTGATCTTAACTACTTCGCGCAATTTAACGTTAATATTCCAGCAAGTTTGCTCTATTTCCCAACAAGAATGGACCCTGCTTTGACTGTGACAGAAAAGTCATCTATTGATGCACAGCAAATCACTATTATTGTCGGAAATTCAGGGGACAGATCAAATCGCCATGTTGAAGCATTACAATCGATAGCAGAACAATATGGAACGCGCGCAAAAGTGATTATCCCAATGGGATATCCTGATAATAATGACGCATATATTGATGAAGTCTCTCACGCTGTTAATCAGTTACTTCCTGATAATCAGGTTGAAATTTTACGTGCCAAACTGGCATTTGATGATTATTTAGCCTTACTAAAGACATGCGATTTAGGCTATTTTATTTTTCATCGCCAGCAAGGCATTGGTACGCTTTGTTTACTTATCCAATTTGCGATCCCTTTTGTTATTAGCCGTCAAAACCCATTTTGGCAAGATTTAACAGAACAAAATGTTCCAGTCTTTTTCTCAGGTGATAAATTAGATGTTGCACTGATTGAAGAAGCTCAACGTCAATTACTTATGCTTGATCGCCAAAATATCGCCTTCTTTGCACCTAATTTTACTGAAGGTTGGAAACAGTTGATTGAGATAAGCACAGGAGAGCCCCAATGACATTGGCGGAACTGGGTGGCTTAACACTCGTTTATTTTATCTCCTTAAGTTTTATTTTATTACTGACTTATCAAGAGTTTCGTCGAGTTCGTTTTAATTTTAATGTTTTTTTCTCAATGCTCTATTTGCTGACATTCTATTTTGGCTTTCCACTGACCTGTATGTTGGTGTTCCAATTTGATGTGGCCGTTGTTCCTGTTGATTCATTATTATACGCATTATTAGCTTCTACCAGCTTCTATGCTATTTATTATGTAACTTATAAGGTTAGGTTGAGAAAACCCGTTAGCGGCCCTTCTAGGTCGTTATTTACGATGAATAGAGTAGAAACTAATCTTACTTGGATCTTATTGGCATTAATTGCATTTGTGACAGTGGGAATTTTCTTCCTGCAAAATGGTTTTTTACTCTTTAAGCTCAAAACATACAGCCAAATTTTTTCAAGCCAAGTATCTGGTGTGGCGCTTAAGCGCTTTTTCTACTTCTTTATTCCCGCCATGCTGGTGGTTTATTTCTTAAAACCGACACAACAACGCTGGATTTTCTTCCTGTGTGCAACGGTCGGTTTCGGAATTTTAACTTATATCATTGTGGGTGGAACTCGCGCGAATATCATTATCGCTTTTGCTCTGTTTTTATTTATCGGCATTGTTCGTGGTTGGATAACGTTGTGGATGCTGGTTGCTGCGGGGGTGATGAGTATTGTCGGGATGTTCTGGCTGGCATTAAAACGCTATGGGCTTGATGTCAGTGGAGCTGAGGCTTTCTATACTTTCTTGTACCTAACTCGTGATACGTTCTCTCCTTGGGAAAATTTAGCATTATTACTTGATAATTATGACAAGATTGAGTTCCAAGGGCTTGCTCCGATTATTCGTGATTTTTATGTTTTTATTCCTTCTTGGGTTTGGCCTGAGCGTCCCGATGTGGTACTCAATTCAGCAAACTACTTTACATGGGAAGTCCTCGATTACCATGCAGGCCTTGCGATTTCACCAACCTTAATTGGTTCTTTAGTGGTGATGGGGGGCGTTGTGTTTATCCCATTAGGTGCAATCGTGGTGGGATTAATTATTAAATGGTTTGATTGGTTGTATCGGCAAGGGCTTAATGAAAACAATCGTTATAAATCCGCTATTTTACAAGCATTCTGCTTTGGGGCTATTTTTAATATGATTGTTTTAGCGCGAGAAGGGGTTGATTCCTTTGTCTCTCGTGTTGTGTTTTTCTGTCTGGTTTTTGGTTTATGTTTAGTTGTTGCAAAACTGCTGTATTGGTTATTTGAAAGCGCGGGATTAGTGCGTAATTACGTGACTCGTCAAATACAAGGTGAACCTCGTTTAGAGAAAAAGGAAAAGTAATGGGACCCAATTCAATTCCGAAGTATTCAATCCGTGGACATAATATCTGGGGATTTCGCGATATGGCTCATTTTCTGGATTATCTTTATGAAGGAACACAAATAAAAAGTGGATCTCTAATTGCGATAAATGCAGAAAAAATCCTAACCGCAGAAACCGATACAGCCTTGAATGAATTGCTTAACGAAGCAGATTATCTTTATGCCGATGGCATTAGTGTTGTGCGTGGTATTCGCCGTAAGTATCCAGATGCCAATGTTTCTCGTATTGCGGGCGCAGATTTATGGGAAGCATTAATGGAAAGAGCAGGTAAAGAAGGAACGCCAGTCTTTCTTGTTGGTGGCAAACCAGAAATTCTAGCTCAAACCGAAGATAAGCTAAAATCACAATGGAATGTGAATATTGTTGGGAGTCAAAATGGTTACTTCACACCTCAAGATAGAGATGCGTTATTTGAGCGTATAAAGGCCTCTGGTGCGAAGATAGTGACTATTGCTATGGGTTCACCTAAGCAAGAGTTATTTATTCGTGCATGTCGTGAGATTTACCCTGATGCATTATATATGGGAGTGGGGGGGACTTATGACGTATTTACAGGTCATGTTAAGAGAGCACCTAAAACATGGCAGAACCTTGGCTTAGAATGGTTATATCGTTTGTTATCACAACCAAGCCGAATTAAACGCCAATTTAAGTTGCTAAAATTTGTTGGATACTACTATTCCAATAAATTGTGATGCTCATTGAACGTTTGTTTGTTAGCTAAATGATTTATTCACACTTTCATCTAGCATCTTTATTGTTTAATTATTATACTGGTGGGGCGTTTAGCGTGTAAAAACGCTCCATTTATCGACGAAATGCACAAACTATCGTCAAACAAACTTTTTTTTTCAAAAAGCACTAGACAGACAGTGCGTAAATCCGTACTATCCTCTCCCGCAACGGCGTGAAGCGCCCGTAGCTCAGCTGGATAGAGCGCTGCCCTCCGGAGGCAGAGGTCTCAGGTTCGAATCCTGTCGGGCGCGCCATTAAAGCGTGCTAAGAGTTACGGTGAAGAGCGTTGTTGTAAGAAGTAAATAAGATAGCTGTTATGGTGGCTATAGCTCAGTTGGTAGAGCCCTGGATTGTGATTCCAGTTGTCGTGGGTTCGAGTCCCATTAGCCACCCCATCTTATCTTAGTTATTGTTTATGCGAGGGTGGCGGAATTGGTAGACGCGCTAGCTTCAGGTGTTAGTGTTCTAACGGACGTGGGGGTTCAAGTCCCCCCCTTCGCACCAATAAACAAGATAAGAGCAGTGATTCAGACGGCGAGTAGCGCAGCCTGGTAGCGCAACTGGTTTGGGACCAGTGGGTCGGAGGTTCGAATCCTCTCTCGCCGACCAATAAGAGAAAGCCCCGATTTTATCGGGGCTTTTTCGTATCTGCGATTTATAACTTTACATTTAAACTCAGCATATTTATTTTCCATATCCATATCCATATCCATATCCATATCCATATCCATATCCAATTTTAGCTTTGGCTATTTTTTCTGGTGCTTATTCTTAATTGATCTCACATAAGAATAATATCGTCACTCTTTATAAGTGATATCTGGTCTTATCACTTAAGCTTTATTAATAATTTAATTTATTGCCTTATTTTAATCTTCATAAAATGAATAGGTGAGTTGATAAAAAATCATAATTTAATTATATGAAATATAAGGATTTTATTTTTTATGTCGGCAAATGCCAACACTTAGCATTTTTAATGTCGTCAATAGGTGACATTTAACCTATTGATTTAATGCCATTAAATAACTTGTGTGTTTTTCTTGTCGTGAAAAAGAGACGTATGTTAGGCCTTATATTTTCTTTTCTATTTAGCAATAGCTGCATGAAAGCATAGGTGACGTACTTTTTATCATAAAGAATGAGTGAAACAGAAAAGGGAAACTAAAATTCAATAAGTTATCTTATCTTTTTGAGGTGGGAGATTTTTATTATCAAAAAAATAAAAATTGGCACGCTAAATGCATTATTTATATTGTAGATGCTCATTCCACTCCTTATGATAGCTTTGACTTCATAAACCTAGGAATGATGCAGAGCCGATTATTCGGTGCCTACGTCCACGTTAACGATGAACATCATTCATCATCAACAGGACGAAACGTTGAGTGAGGCACCATCCGTCTGTAGACCTGATTGTATATTTATGCGCCTGTATAGTTTTATACAGGCGTTTTTTTCTATATGCTCTTTTTTACGCCATAGAGCTCATCCGTTTTGTGTTCATCGCGTTATCACGTTATCATCCAGCGCAAGGATAGGCGGGAGATAGCAGCATTATGATAAATAAACAAAAAGCATACCTTGCACAGGAAAGACTCTTTCTTATAGAGAAGTTTGGCCCATTGTTATTCTTTTTGATCCCGTTGATTATGCTAATTATTGGTGGCAAATCATGGGCTAAATATGTGGCTTTTCTTTGTCAGGGGATTGCACTGATTTATATCGTGGTGTTTTACCAAGCAAGAAAATATTATTTGTCATTTAATCAAGAAAGCGTGAAAGGAATACCCAGCCGTTTTTACCGTATTGCTTGGGTATATATCTTTTTGACTTTATGTGTAGAAGTGGTGTTGTTATTTCAACATGGCTTTTAAATAAAATAAAAAACCCTCAATAATTGAACTGACCCCAGTTTATTGGACAGTTTAAATTAGTTAGGTAAAGACTGAGTTCGGTATTGAACCGGACTCAGTCCTTTTAATTTTATCTTGATCCGTTCCGTATTGTAATACTTGA
>NZ_PENV01000026.1:0-37779 GCF_003144375.1 Proteus genomosp. 4 str. ATCC 51469 | reverse complement strand
AGTCAAGAGTTTTTTCAAACTTTTTTCTTTTCTCTTCGCTGTCCTTCGTGGCTGTTGTCAGCTCATCGTCGGTCAGTGGATGCGCATTATAGGGAGATCTCGGATTAGCGCAAGTGTTTTTTTAAAATAATTTTCTGTTCGCCTTTTTTTTCAACAAAACGCGGAAAAACGCTCTATTTCTATGCTGATAGAGTAAAATCCAAACAGCTTTCTATAGCTGACTCACGTAAGATAGAAGATAAATTATGGTATAGGTAACCTTTATTATGCAATTTAGCGAACAACGTTCAGCTTCTCAAAAAAATCTTTCTTATATTGTTGCTGAAAAATTGGGTAAACAAATTCTTTCTGGCCATTACGAACCTGAATCTTTGTTACCAGGAGAAATAGAATTAGCAGAGTTACTCTCTGTCAGTAGAACCGTTATTCGAGAAGCAATAAAAATGCTTGCAGCAAAAGGGATGCTTTTACCACGCCCAAGAATAGGTACTCGAGTAACGCCAATGCAGAATTGGAACTTATTAGATAATGACCTTCTTAATTGGTGGATAGATAGTGGTGAATTTAATAAAGTCAGCCATTATTTCCATCACGTGCGTTTGGCCATAGAACCTCAAGCTTGTTATTTAGCTGCATTTAATGCAACTGAAAGCCAAAAACAGTCTCTTGCTTTATTTGGCAAAGAAATGCAGTTGCTTGATGAGAATTTTGACAGACAACATTGGTTAGATATTGATACACAATTTCACTACCTTATTTACCAAGCAAGTGGTAATCCATTTTTTGCTTCTTTTGGTTCTTTGTTCCTTTCTGCTTATAAAAAGTATTTTGATCTTATTGTGGGTAATGAAACCGTACAACCGGAAACACACAACCAAATAGTTCAAGCTATTATTGATGGTGATGGAAATAAAGCACGCTACCTCTGTTTAATCTTATTAACAAGTGATTGAATAGTTTTAATACAAAAATTGAAGGTTTTCTGTATATAATGAAGCGATAATCAAAATATAGAACAAAGACGGTATATGCTTCATGTTGAAATCCGCCAAAAATATGTCTGGGTTGCCTTGGATAGCTGCAATGGCTTTTTTTATGCAGGCTCTCGATGCAACCATTCTTAATACAGCATTACCTGATATAGCCAAGAGTCTTAATCACTCACCTCTCGCCATGCAATCGGCCGTTATTAGCTACACATTAACTGTGGCATTATTAATTCCAGTTAGTGGATGGCTAGCCGACAGATTTGGAACTCGCCAAATTTTTATTATTGCGGTTTCTTTATTTTCTGCTGGCTCTTTATTATGTGCACTTTCTCCTAACCTCTCTTTTCTTGTTATTTCACGAATTATACAAGGAATAGGTGGAGCAATGATGATGCCAGTTGCACGCCTTGCTTTATTAAGAGCCTATCCACGTAGTGAATTATTACCCATTCTAAATTTTGTCACTATGCCGGGATTAGTAGGCCCCATAGTAGGGCCTCTTTTAGGAGGGATTTTAGTTACTTACGCCTCTTGGCATTGGATATTTATTATAAATATCCCTATTGGGCTATTAGGTATTTTCTATGCCATAAAGCATATGCCTAATTTTACTATGCCAAAACGCAAATTCGATTTACTGGGTTTTATTTTCTTTGGCTTTGGCTTAGTGATGCTTTCCGTTAGCCTTGATCTTTTTGGTGATAAAAATATCTCTCGCTATATCCCTATAGCCGTTATTTTAGGTGGTTTTTCTCTACTTGGTTTATATATTAATCATGCGAGACGCCACCAGCAGCCTCTGATCCCATTAAATATTTTTAAAACACGAACATTCTCTGTCGGGATTGCAGGAAACATTGCAACAAGACTAGGAACTGGCTGTATTCCTTTTTTAATGCCACTTATGTTACAAGTTGGCTTTGGCTACCCTGCAATTGTTTCCGGTATGATGCTGGCACCAATGGCTCTGGGCTCTATTTTAGCCAAATCATTTGTCACAAAGATCTTAGTGAAATTTAGCTATCGCCGAACGCTCTTTGCTATCACTATTATTATTGGTTTGATGATCGCTCAATTTTCACTTCAGTCTCCTGACATGTCTATTTACTATCTTGTTATCCCACTCTTTTTATTAGGTGTGGTCATGTCGATACAATTTACATCGATGAATACAATTTCATTGGCTGACTTAACAGATAATAATGCAAGTTCAGGAAATAGTGTTTTAGCTGTTACTCAACAGCTGGCTATTAGTTTTGGTATTGCTGTCAGTGCGTCTATCTTAGGATATTTTGATACTGAAAACGTTGGTACTACTGTTGATAACTTCCACTATACTTTTATTACGGTAGGTATTATTACATTACTGTCCTCCTTCGTGTTTTTACTCCTCGATAAACATGATGGCGATAACCTAACGAATAAAAAGAAAAAGGCCTGATAGTTTTATTCAAACTAAAAAGAGAGCTTATGCTCTCTTTTTCTTTATATATAGATAGAAAAAATGCTCTACAAGGATGATGCTAAAAAAGTATCCACTTCATGACGCCAAGGTACTGATGGCTGAGCGCCAGCTCGAGTAACAGCAATGGCAGCAGCAGCATGAGCAAACCTAATCGCTGGCATCATAGATTGCCCCTCTAATAAAGCGGTAATTAATGCACCATTAAATGTATCGCCTGCTGCGATAGTATCAACAGCTTTCACTTTAAATGCAGGAACAATACAACCTTTACTATTTTGCTCGCTAACCCAAACTCCACGGCTTCCTAGTGTAATCAGAACTGTTTTAATACCTTTATGATGTAGAACATCCGCTGCTTGTTGAGCACTTTCATCATCTATGACTTTAATTCCTGTCAGATATTCAGTTTCTGTTTCATTTGGAGTAATAATATCGACAAGAGATAACAACTCATCAGGTAATGCTTGAGCAGGTGCAGGATTTAGTATTACTTGCACATTTTCTTGTTTCGCTATTTCAGCCGCTTTTAATACAGAATCAAGTGGCGATTCTAATTGCATTAACAGAGCATCAGCTTCTTTTATAATATTCCCATGGCACTGAACGTAATTTGTATCTAATCGCCCATTAGCACCAGCATGAATACCTATAACATTTTCACCCTGTTGATTAACGAAAATCAACGCAACACCTGTTGCTACATCGTCAATTAACTCAATACTCTTGGTATCAATGTTATCTGTCATTAATTGAGCTTTAGCTTTTTTACCAATATCGTCATTTCCTAAACAAGCAAGAAAAGAAATATTCGCACCACAACGCCCAGCTGCGACCGCCTGATTAGCTCCTTTACCACCAAATACCATTTGAAATTGGTTACCTGAAATGGTTTCACCAGGAAGCGGAAAATGAGCAACATTAAGAATATGATCAGCATTAACACTACCTAAAATCACAAGTTTCTTCGCTTCCATGATTTTTCCTTACTCTCAATAATAAATTCTAAATGCACTGAATAAATAACATGCAATATTTTAAACCGATCATCTCAGCAACATTAATGAAAAAACGTGATCACCATCGAAACGTTTCGCTAGTAAAACAAAAAAGAACCAAAAATAAGCAGTAGGAAGCTGAATCGATTTTTGTTATAAACAATTTGTGTGCTAATAGAATGTTTGACTATATGTCAGCAATCCTTTTCTGATATTTTCGGGGAATAATGAAAATAAGTACCCACTATTAGGAGTGTTTATGCAACTTGCAGAGCGGATTTCACAACTTAGTCAATATCTTGAAACTGGGCTTTATGAGCGACAATCAGCTATCCGTCTTTGTTTACTTGCAGCACTCAGTGGTGAGAGTGTTTTCTTACTTGGCCCTCCAGGTATCGCTAAAAGTTTAATAGCCAGAAGAATGAAAGAAGCCTTTAAAGAGGCTAAAGCGTTTGAATACTTAATGACGCGTTTTTCAACACCTGAAGAAATTTTTGGTCCTTTATCTATTCAAGCTTTAAAAGATGAAGGGAAATATCAGCGTTTGGTTGAGGGATATTTGCCTGATGCTGAAGTTGTCTTTCTTGATGAAATATGGAAAGCCGGACCCGCAATTCTTAATACGTTATTAACGGCGATTAATGAGCGTAAATTTAGAAATGGGGAAACTGAAGTCAACATCCCAATGCGCTTATTAGTTTCAGCTTCGAATGAATTACCTGATTCAGATAGTAGCCTTGAAGCGCTTTATGACCGAATGCTTATTCGTATTTGGCTAACAAAAGTTCAAGATAAGAAAAACTTTCGCGCTTTACTCGTTAATAAAGAAGTTGGCTCTTTTCATATTCCGTCTCATCTTCAAATTACCACAGAAGAATTTTCACGCTGGCAGTCAGAATTAGAAAAAATCACATTAGATGACCACTTATTTGATTTAATTTATCAACTTCGTGAGTCTTTAGATAAAAGTGATGCAGCTCCTTATGTTTCTGATAGACGTTGGAAAAAAGCGGTACGCCTTTTACAAGCTAGCGCTTTTTTTAATGGCCGTAGTGCTATTTCACCATTAGATCTTATTTTATTAAAAGATTGCCTGTGGCATGACCAAGCATCATTTGCATTATTAGATAAATTATTACAAAGCCTTTTAACAGAACAAGCTTACCACCAGCTAGAATTGATCAGAAAAACAGAGGGTTTGTGGGCTGAGTGGATGCAATCAACGAGAAGCAAACAAGATCAACAAGCTTTTCGTTTTGAAAAACAAAGTGGAATGTTTGGCCGTAATGTTCATTTTAATCTGCCAGAAAAAATACAGGCAGATAAATACACACTGTTTTTACACATACCTCTGCATATTCATAGTATTCAAGTTAATTTTATTACATTTGAACACAAAGCCTTGGAAAACTTCTTATCCAAAGGAGAAGAATTGTCTGCACGTTTAAATGGCATTGGTTTTCCTCAATCTATTCATGCTCAAATTCGTCAAGATGGCGTATTAGAAATTTTAGATGTAAGTCGACGCACAACTTCTCTTTACCAACAACAAGAAACAGCACCTACGCCTCTTATTGAAAATAACAAAGAGTGGCAAGACAAATTAAAAGATCTGACTCAAGAAATTTATGGTGAACAAGAAAAATTTAATCATCATCAACCAAATTTATTTATTGATAATGATTGGCTTATTACCATCGAGCAAAGTTTTGTTCAGCTAAATGAAAAACTCTCTCAATTAAAAAGCCAAATAAAGTGATGAGATTATGCTGACACTTTCAACATTAGATATGCTTTTAGCTATAAATGAAGGACAACTTATCGAAGAAGTTATTATTGCTATATTAGCCTCTCCTCAATTAGCTGTTTTTTTTGAAAAGCACCCAAGATTAAAAAAAGCATTACTTAAAGATATCCATCAATGGAAAAAAAGCCTACAACAAAGAGTTAAAGAAACATTAGTACCGACTATGATTGCTGATGAATTTGCTCTTTACCAACAAACACAATCATTAGGTAATGCAATATTTAATCAGCAAGTTGAACACATCCTTGCTGAATTAAATAAATTAGATTCCTCTTTTATTGAAGAAGCCTCTCAGCTTATCAAAACAAACAAACCGTTTTCTCCTGCTCAGCAAGCGTTGTTTATCCAACACTGGCGGGTAAGTTTAATTTTCCAAGTCACGGCATTACACAAAGCCTTATTTGACCAAGAGCAAGAGCAACTCCTGGCTGAACTTCAGGAACGTTTAGCGCTAAGTGGGAGTTTAAGTAATACATTCTCTGAAAATGAGCGTGCAGCAGGGCGTTTATGGGATATGAGTAAAGGTGTTTTAACAAAAACCCCTTTCGATGAGAAAATTATTCAGCGTTATAGCGATTTTCTCGATCAACAACCTGAATTACACAAACTAGCAAGTTTACTAGGTCGTAGCAAAACAGCCAAATCTCTTCCTGAAGAGAGTGTTATTTTTGAACCTATAACTATTGTTGAAAAAGCGCCGGATACAACACCGGAGCAAGTCAACGGAATTGGGCTCAGTGATGATATTTTACGCTTACTTCCCGCTGAGCTCGCCTTGTTAGGTATTAATGAAATTGAGTATGAGTTTTATAGAAAGCTGGTAGAAAAACAACTTAATACTTACCGATTACAAGGTGATAATTGGCAAGAGCGTACGGTCTTACGCCCAGTAACTCATCATCATGATGAAGAAAGACCGAGAGGGCCTTTTATTGTATGTATTGATACATCAGGTTCAATGGGTGGTTTTAATGAACAGTGTGCAAAAGCTTTTGGGTTAGCATTAATGAAAATAGCGCTTGCAGACAATCGTTCGTGTCATGTGATGTTATTTTCAACGGAAACGGTTCATTACCAGTTATCCTCATCTAACGGCCTACAAGATCTTATCAAATTCTTAAATCAATCATTTAGAGGGGGCACGGATTTAAGTGCATGTTTGGATGATGTTGCAGAAAAACTAAATAGCCCAGCATGGAAAGATGCTGATGCTGTTGTTATTTCTGACTTTGTCGCCCAAAGGTTACCCGAAAACCTAATCAACAAAATCAAAAAAAGCCAACAGCAACAGCACAATCGCTTCCATGCGGTTACCCTATCCAATTACGGTAAACCCAGTATCATGAAAATCTTTGACCATATATGGCGTTTTGATACTGGATTAAAAAGTCGCTTACTTCGACGCTGGCGCCAATAATTACAGCATATCAGCGAAAGCTAAACGGGTGTCTTTTTCCCACACACCGCACTGTACTTGACCAATATGCTCTTTTTGCAGAAGTAGCATCACTAAACGCGATTGGCCAATACCACCACCAATGGTTTGTGGCATATCGCCATGCATTAATGCTTTGTGCCAATCAAGTTCTAGGCGCTTAGTATCATCGGTTAATGTTAACTGACGCATTAATGTTTCAGGATCGACACGGATACCCATTGATGACAACTCAAAAGCATCTTGTAATACTGGGTTCCAGACCAAAATGTCACCGTTTAAACCTTCAAATCCATCTTCGTTTGGTGTCGTCCAGTCATCATAATCAGGTGCTCTAACATCATGAGATTCACCACTTGAAAGTTTTCCACCAATACCAATTAAGAAAACGGCACCATATTCTTTCGCAATCGCTTTTTCACGACCTTTGGCATCAAGGTCAGGATAACGGCGCAATAACTCTTCAGTGTGGATAAATTGAATTTGATCTGGCAGGAACGGTACCAGACCAAATTCTTCGCTGACGGCTTTTTCAGTTTCTTTTATTGCCTGATAGATTTTACCCACTGTCTGCTTAAGATAAGGAACTGTACGATCCTTAGCTTCCATCACTTTTTCCCAGTCCCACTGATCAACATAGACAGAGTGGATCTGAGTTAAGCGATCTTCGTCTGGTCTCAACGCTTTCATATGTGTATAAAGACCCTGACCAGAACTAAATCCAAAACGACCTAATGTTTTACGTTTCCATTTTGCTAATGAATGGACAACTTCAAAGGTAGAATCTGGTAAAGATTTGACTTTAACTTGTACCGCCTTCTCATGCCCAGATAAGTTATCTTGAGTTCCATCACCAAGGCGACTTAAGATCGGTCCTTGAACTTCAATCAGTCCTAATTCTTTTTCCAGCAGACGAGAAAAATATGATTTAACAAAGCTAATTTGCTGTTGAGTCTGAATGAATGATTTTTCCATTTTTATATCCCTAGTGGTGATGTCGTGTTTCGCTGATATAGATTAAGCAACAAAACAGGTACTAAATTCAATATACTTCATTAAAAATAGCCTTGCTTGTTTTAAATTGTTAAAAATAACGCCATAAAAATGTATTATCGTTAAAAACAGGAGGAGTTTATGGACAATATTTATCAGATCGATAATCTCGATCGTGACATACTTCACGCATTAATGGCTAATGCGAGAACACCTTACGCTGAATTAGCCAAAAAATTCGAAGTAAGCCCGGGCACAATTCATGTTCGTGTTGAGAAAATGAAACAAGCAGGAATTATTACGGGAACGCGTGTTGATATCAGTGCAAAGCAATTAGGTTTTGATGTCTGTTGCTTTATTGGCATCATTTTAAAGAGTGCAAAAGATTACCATACAGCATTAGATAAGTTAGATAAGTTAGATGAAGTCGTAGAGGTGTACTACACAACAGGACAATACAGCATTTTTATTAAGGTGATGTGTAAAAGCATAGAAGCACTACAAGACGTACTTATCAACAAAATTCAGACGATTGATGAAATTCAATCAACAGAAACATTGATCTCTCTGCAAAACCCGATAATAAGGACGATCAAGCCATAAGGGTAAATTCTTATTTTTTTTTATAACCACATTATCCACAGGTAGATCCCAAGTGATTCACAGCGTACAATAGCGCGTCTTGAACATAAGGAGATCATTAATGAAAAAAGTCACTCTAATTAGTGGCAGTACCATGGGTAGTGCTGAATATGTCGCAGAACACCTTGCAGAGATCTTATCTGAGGAAGGTTTTGAGACTGATTTACACCATGGCCCTTCACTTAATGATCTTCCTAATGAAGGGATCTGGCTGGTGGTTACTTCCACACATGGTGCAGGTGATATTCCTGACAACCTACAGCCTTTTGCTGATGAGATTTCGGCAGACTCTATTGATCTTAGCAATATCTCTTTTGGTGCTATCGGTATAGGAAGTAGTGAATATGACACTTTCTGTGGTGCGATCAGAACATTGGATCAAAAATTAATAGAAAAAGGGGCTACTCGCCTTGGTGATCGTCTCGAAATTGATATTCAAAAGTATGACATTCCGGAAGATCCAGCTGAAGAATGGATAGCTTCTTGGAAAAATTTACTTTAATTTGCACAAAAAAACAGCAAACAGATGTGGATAACTCTGCTCAAAAGCAGGGGTTAACCCGTAGTTATCCATTGTATAAGCCTCTATCAAGAAATGACCTGTGTATAACTCGTCATTTTGATCCCAGCTTATCAGCAGATAGATCACGGATCATTCACAGTATATGATCCTTTACACTTTTATGATCTTTAAATAGAAAATCCACTTATCCACAGAGGATCGCTTCCTTAATAAAAGATCTAATAAAGAGATCTTTAAATAAAAAGATCTTTAAATAATTACCTGCGGATCTGCTCGCTTGTATCTGTCAAAAAGTTGAGTAGAATTCGTTTTCCCAATGCAACACATTCAGCATTCGTAACATTTAAGGTTCACACATGTTTTATCCAGAACACTTTGACGTCATTGTCATCGGTGGTGGTCACGCCGGTACAGAAGCCGCTATGGCTGCAGCTCGTATGGGGCGTCAAACCCTATTACTGACCCACAATATTGATACTTTGGGCCAAATGTCTTGTAACCCAGCTATTGGTGGGATTGGTAAAGGGCATCTGGTAAAAGAGATCGATGCCATGGGTGGATTAATGGCAACAGCCATTGACCATGCCGGTATTCAATTTAGAACCCTTAACGCAAGTAAGGGACCCGCTGTAAGAGCAACAAGAGCACAAGCAGACCGTGTTCTTTACCGCCAAGCCGTTCGTACCACACTTGAAAATCAACCTAATTTGATGATCTTCCAACAACCTGTAGAAGATCTGATTGTTGAAAATGACCAAGTAACGGGTGCAGTTACTCGTATGGGATTAAAATTCCGTGCTAAATCAGTAGTTTTAACTGTAGGAACTTTCCTTGATGGAAAAATCCACATTGGTTTAGAAAACTACAGTGGTGGTCGTGCAGGAGATCCACCTTCAGTTTCACTATCACACCGATTACGCGAATTACCTTTACGTGTTGGTCGCTTAAAAACAGGAACGCCACCTCGTATAGATGCTAGAACTATTGATTTTAGCCAATTAGCTGTTCAGTTAGGTGATACACCAATGCCTGTTTTTTCGTTTTTAGGTAATGTGGATCAGCACCCAGAGCAAATGCCTTGCCATATCACATACACTAACGAAAAAACCCACGACGTTATCCGTAATAATCTTGATCGTAGCCCAATGTATGCAGGTGTCATCGAAGGAATAGGGCCTCGTTATTGCCCATCTATTGAAGATAAAGTGATGCGATTTGCTGATCGTAATTCACATCAGATCTTTTTAGAGCCTGAAGGTTTAACTAGTAACGAAATTTACCCAAATGGTATTTCAACAAGTTTACCTTTTGATGTTCAAATGCAAATCGTAAATTCCATGAAAGGTATGGAAAATGCGAAGATCATTAGACCTGGTTATGCCATTGAATATGACTTCTTCGATCCTAGAGATCTAAAACAGACTCTAGAAAGTAAATTTATCAACGGGTTATTCTTTGCTGGCCAAATTAACGGTACAACGGGTTATGAAGAAGCTGCTGCTCAAGGTATGCTTGCAGGGCTTAACGCTGCACGTTATGCCTATGATCAAGAAGGTTGGTTCCCACGTCGTGATCAAGCTTACATTGGTGTTCTAGTTGACGATCTTTGTACTCTTGGAACAAAAGAGCCATACCGTATGTTTACGTCTCGTGCGGAATATCGCTTGATGCTACGTGAAGATAACGCAGATTTACGTCTGACAGAAATTGCTCGTGAATTAGGCATGGTTGATGATAACCGCTGGGCTCAATTTAGTGAAAAAGTTGAACTTGTTGAAAAAGAACGTCAACGTTTAAGAAATATTTGGGTTCATCCTCAAGCAGATAACCTTTCTGAAATCAATGAATTACTAAATACCCCATTATCCAAAGAAGCCAATGGTGAAGATCTATTGCGTCGTCCTGAAGTGACGTATGAGATACTGAAAAAAATACCTCGTTTTGCACCTGGTATTGACGATTCAAAACCACAAGCGGCAGAACAAGTTGAGATCCAAGTTAAATACGAAGGTTACATTAATCGCCAACAAGAAGAGATCGAAAAGAAACAGCGTAACGAAAACGCGGCATTACCGATAGATCTCGACTACAAGCAAGTAAGTGGGTTATCTAACGAAGTTATTGCCAAACTTAACGATCATAAACCGACGTCTATCGGTCAAGCATCAAGGATCTCAGGTGTAACACCTGCTGCTATCTCTATTTTATTAGTTTGGTTAAAAAAACAAGGCTTATTACGCAGGAGTGCATCATGAGTGACTTACTTAATCGGCTAAAAAAGCTGGCTAAGCAAGCCAATATTGAGCTAACAGATATTCAAGCTGAAAAGCTAACGGGTTATGTGATGATGCTTGATAAGTGGAATAAGGCGTATAACCTGACCTCCGTCAGAGATCCACAGCAAATGCTAATCCGCCATATATTGGATAGTATTGTGGTTAGCCAATACCTTGAAGGTGAAAGATTTATTGATGTAGGTACAGGGCCCGGATTACCAGGTATTCCTTTGGCTATAATGCGTCCCGATCATCACTTTGTCTTATTGGATAGTTTAGGTAAGCGAGTTCGCTTTATGAAGCAAGTTCAGCATGAGTTAGGGCTTCATAACATCGAGCCGGTTCAATATCGTGTTGAAGAGTACCAACCTGAGAAACCTTTTGATGGTGTTATCAGCCGTGCATTTGCATCTATGAAAGACATGCTTTCTTGGTGTTCTCATTTGGTGGCTGAAGAACAAGGGTATTTTTATGCATTAAAAGGACAAATTCATCAAGATGAGTTAGATGAACTTGCTGATAATGGATTAAAAGCACCTAAGAAAGTGATCAGTTTATCCATTCCTGAATTGAATGAACAAAGACATTTGGTGATTATTTAATCAAAACTTACCTGCATTATTGATCTTTTTTTCATTTTTTGTGCTCTGGCGATAATATTTACAATGTTATCGCCATTTGTTTTATGGGGAATTATAGGTAGTGTTAATTTTCACCTTAATAGAACAATAAATTAACATTTTATTATCTTTTGCGTTAATTCGCTTTGTAGCCTGAGTTTTCCTTATTTTATTTCCAAAATAAATTAATAATTCTGTGCATTATAAAAATATTGAATTTATTTAATTGAAAATGGGTCAATTCTTTTCCAATTGACACTAAATTGTTCATAAAAGGGAAGTTAATTGTTAACTTAGTTATATATTTTATGAAATAAGCTTTATTTATACTTTTATATTTGTGATGTATGTCACGCTATTTATTTTATTCGGCTCTATTATTTTTACTCTTTTTGTCCTTAATCATTTTTCATAAATGGAACCTTGGTAAGAAATTTAAATTAATCTTCACTTTTTCGCTACTTATTGATTGAATTCATTGCCACGCCCCGTATAATTTGCTCGTTTTTGTCACTTGACACTTTATAGCAAAGACAGTTTGATACATCATTCAGTAATACCTTTTACGATAGCTAGTCTGGAGAATACAAACGTCATGTCTGTCTCCCTCTACAACGGGAAAGTTGCACTGAAACTGTTATTTTTGCAGTTTATGACTTTTGTTATTCTCAGTGCGAGTTTCTACTTAAAGAGTACAGACTGGAGTTTTTCAGCTTTTTTAGGCGGAATGGCATGTTGGTTACCCAATATTGCTTTTCTTTTGTTAATGCGCTTACAAAAAGTCAATGAAGAAGAAGCTCCAGTTCGCATAAACTGGCTTTTTGCTTTCAGTGAAGGGTTGAAGGTTATATTATCAATAGCCTTGCTGATTGTTGCTTTAGGAGTGTTTAAAGCGGCATTTGCACCACTGGTCATGACCTACTTAGCGGTGCTTGTTATGCAGGTCGTTGCACCAGCCGTCATTAACGGTTAGCGTTTTTAACAACAAAAGGGTAATTGGCATCATGTCTGCATCAGGAGAAGCATTAACCACTAGAGACTACATAGGTCACCACCTGAATAACCTTCAGTTGGACCTACGTACTTTCGAGTTGGTCAATCCCCATGCTGAAAATGCGCCATCATTCTGGGTGTTAAATATTGACTCACTTTTCTTTTCAGTATTAATGGGAGCATTATTCCTATGGCTGTTTAGAAAAGTAGCAGTAAGAGCAACCAGTGGCGTACCGGGAAAATTCCAGACTGCAGTAGAAATGATCATCGGTTTCGTTGATAGCAGCGTTCGTGATATGTATCACGGAAAGAGCAAGGTCATTGCACCTTTGGCATTGACTGTGTTCGTTTGGGTGCTGTTAATGAATGCCCTGGATTTATTACCAATCGACTTCATCCCTTATATCGGTGAACACATCTTAGGGTTACCAGCGTTACGCATCGTTCCGACTGCGGACGTGAGTATTACTCTTTCGATGGCAATTGGTGTATTTATCCTGATCCTTTTCTATAGCATTAAGATGAAAGGCATAAAAGGGTTTACTAAAGAGCTGACTTTACAGCCTTTTAATCACCCAATTTTTATTCCTGTCAACTTAATCTTGGAAGGGGTAAGCCTGCTATCAAAACCTGTTTCACTCGGTCTTCGACTGTTTGGTAACATGTATGCAGGTGAACTGATCTTTATTCTTATTGCTGGTCTGTTACCGTGGTGGTCACAGTGGTTATTAAGCCTTCCTTGGGCGATATTCCACATACTGATTATTACGTTACAAGCCTTTATTTTCATGGTTCTAACGATTGTTTATCTGTCGATGGCATCTGAAGAACATTAATTATTAACTCTTTGAAGAAATAACTGAAACAAACTGGAGACTGTCATGGAAAACCTGAGTATGGATCTGCTGTACATGGCTGCCGCTATTATGATGGGTTTAGCTGCAATCGGTGCTGCAATCGGTATCGGAATCCTCGGAGGCAAATTTTTAGAAGGTGCTGCTCGTCAGCCTGATCTGATCCCTCTTCTGCGTACACAGTTCTTTATCGTTATGGGTCTGGTTGACGCCATCCCAATGATTGCTGTGGGTCTGGGCCTTTACGTGATGTTTGCTGTTGCCTAATGATGGTAATGAGCAGTAAAAGCATCAAGTTAGTTTATAACCAAAAAAGAGGTATTGTGCTGTGAATTTAAATGCAACAATCCTCGGCCAGGCCGTCGCATTTGTCCTGTTTGTTTTGTTCTGCATGAAATTCGTATGGCCACCAATCATGGCGGCCATTGAAAAACGTCAAAAAGAAATTGCTGACGGTTTATCATCTGCAGAACGTGCTAAAAAGGACTTAGATTTAGCGAAAGCCGATGCAGGCGATCAGCTAGCGAAAGCAAAAGCAGAAGCACAAGCAATCATTGAATCAGCGAATAAACAACGCACTCAAATGATTGAAGAAGCTAAAGCAGAAGCAGAGCAAGAACGTAGTAAGATCGTTGCACAAGCTCAATCCGAACTGGATGCAGAGCGTAAACGTGCTCGTGAAGAACTTCGTAAACAAGTCGCAATGCTGGCTATCGCAGGTGCCGAGAAAATTATTGAACGTTCCGTGGATGAAGCTGCTAATAGCGACATCGTTGATAAACTGGTCGCTGAACTGTAAGGAGGGAGGGGCATGTCTGAAATAGCAACTGTAGCTCGCCCCTACGCCAAAGCAGCTTTTGACTTTGCTGTGGAAAACCAGGCTGTCGATAAATGGCAGGTTATGCTGGCGTTCACCGCTGAAGTAGCACGCAATGAGCAGGTAACCGAATTACTTTCTGGTTCTTTAGCATCAGAAAAACTGGCTAACATCTTCGCTGACCTTTGTGGCGATCAATTAGATGAACATGCTCAGAATTTAATTCGTGTTATGGCTGAGAATGGCCGTTTATCAACGTTGCCTGAAGTATTGAGCCAATTTATTCAATTGCGCGCAGTACTAGAGTCAACGGTTGACGTTGAAGTAACTTCTGCCATTGAGCTAACTAAACAGCAGCTAGCTAACATTTCTGCAGCGATGGAAAATCGTCTATCACGCAAAGTGAAGCTGAATTGCAAAATTGATAAGTCTGTTATCGCAGGCATGATTATACGCGCCGGTGACCTCGTCATCGATGGCAGTATTCGTGGCCGTTTAGAGCGATTAACTGACGTCTTGCAGTCTTAAGGGGACTGGAGCATATGCAACTGAATTCCACTGAAATCAGCGAACTGATCAAGCAGCGCATTGCTCAGTTCAATGTAGTGAGTGAAGCTCACAATGAAGGTACGATTGTTTCCGTCAGTGACGGTATCATTCGTATCCACGGTTTAGCCGAAGTTATGCAGGGTGAGATGATCGCACTGCCGGGTAACCGTTTCGCTATCGCACTGAACTTAGAGCGCGACTCTGTTGGTGCGGTTGTGATGGGTCCTTATGCTGACTTAGCAGAAGGCATGAAAGTTAAATGTACAGGTCGTATTCTGGAAGTACCTGTAGGGCGTGGTCTGCTTGGCCGTGTGGTAAACACACTGGGTGAGCCGATTGATGGTAAAGGTGCCGTAGAGCATGATGGATTCTCACCTGTTGAGATGATTGCTCCTGGTGTTATCGACCGTCAATCAGTTGATCAGCCTGTACAAACAGGTTACAAATCCGTCGATGCCATGATCCCAATCGGTCGTGGTCAGCGTGAATTGATCATCGGTGACCGTCAAACAGGTAAAACTGCTCTGGCTGTCGATGCGATCATCAATCAACGCGACTCTGGCATTAAATGTATTTATGTCGCTATCGGTCAGAAAGCCTCTACTATTTCGAACGTTGTTCGTAAATTAGAAGAACATGGCGCGTTAGAAAACACCATTGTTGTTGTTGCTTCTGCATCAGAATCAGCAGCACTGCAATACCTAGCTCCTTATTCAGGTTGCGCAATGGGTGAATACTTCCGTGACCGTGGTGAAGATGCCCTGATTATTTATGATGACCTGTCTAAACAGGCTGTCGCATACCGTCAAATTTCACTATTACTTCGTCGTCCACCTGGACGTGAAGCATATCCTGGTGACGTTTTCTACTTGCACTCCCGTTTACTTGAGCGTGCTGCTCGCGTTAATGCTGAGTACGTAGAAGCATTCACTAATGGTGAAGTTAAAGGTAAAACCGGCTCTCTGACTGCGTTGCCAATTATCGAAACGCAAGCAGGGGACGTTTCTGCATTCGTTCCTACGAACGTAATCTCTATTACCGATGGTCAGATCTTCTTAGAATCTAACCTGTTTAACGCAGGTATCCGTCCAGCTGTTAACCCAGGGATCTCCGTATCTCGTGTAGGTGGTGCAGCTCAGACTAAGATCATGAAGAAACTTTCTGGTGGTATCCGTACTGCACTTGCGCAGTATCGTGAGCTGGCAGCATTCTCACAGTTCGCTTCAGATCTGGATGATGCTACCCGTAAACAATTGAACCACGGTCAGAAAGTGACTGAATTGCTGAAACAGAAACAGTACGAACCAATGTCTGTTGCACAACAGTCTTTAGCACTGTATGCCGCAGAACGTGGCTATCTGGAAGATGTTGAAATTTCAAAAGTTGTGCCATTTGAAGCGGCTTTATTAGCTTATGCCTCTCGTGAACATGCTGATTTATTGAAAGAAATCAACCAGACTGGTACTTATAACGAAGAAATCGAAGCGAAGCTGAAAGGCGTGCTAGAAAACTTCAAAGCGACTCAGTCCTGGTAATAACTATTCGGCCTAATAGTTAAACATTAGGCCGTCTGGTTCATGAGGAGAAGCAGAAATGGCCGGCGCAAAAGAGATACGTTCGAAGATCGCCAGTGTGCAAAACACACAGAAGATCACTAAAGCGATGGAGATGGTCGCCGCGTCGAAAATGCGTAAAACGCAGGAACGCATGGCAGCCAGCCGTCCTTATGCAGAAACCATGCGCAGTGTGATTGGTCACCTTGCGTTAGGGAATCTGGAATACAAACATCCATACCTCGAAGAGCGTGAAGTTAAACGTGTCGGGTACCTGGTTGTTTCGACCGACCGTGGTTTGTGTGGTGGTTTGAACATTAACTTGTTCAAAAAACTGCTGGCAGACATGAAAGAGTGGTCTGAAAAAGGTGTACAGGTAGATTTAGCTCTAGTGGGTTCTAAAGCAGCTTCATTCTTCGGCTCTGTGGGCGGAAATGTTGTTGGTCAGGTAACCGGCATGGGCGATGATCCAAAACTGTCAGACCTTATCGGTCCAGTCAATATCATGTTGCAGGCTTATGACGAAGGTCGTTTAGATAAACTGTATGTGGTGGCAAATAAGTTCATCAATACCATGGCTCAAGAGCCTAAAATTCTTCAGGTTTTACCATTACCACCAGGTGATGATGAAGAGCTGAAAGAAAAATCTTGGGATTATCTGTACGAACCTGATCCTAAGGCGTTACTGGATACTTTACTGCGTCGTTATATCGAATCGCAGGTTTACCAGAGCGTCGTAGAGAACTTAGCGAGTGAGCAGGCCGCCCGAATGGTCGCGATGAAAGCCGCTACAGATAACGGTGGTAACCTGATTAAAGAGCTGCAATTGGTGTACAACAAAGCACGCCAAGCAAGCATTACTCAGGAACTTACAGAAATTGTGTCTGGTGCAGCCGCGGTATAACAGCTAGGTTTACGAATTACGTAGAGGATTCAAGATGGCTACTGGAAAGATTGTCCAGGTAATCGGCGCCGTAGTGGACGCCGAATTCCCTCAGGATAGCGTCCCTAAAGTATACGACGCTCTTGAGGTTATGAATGGTAAAGAAAAACTGGTGCTGGAAGTTCAGCAACAGTTAGGCGGTGGTATCGTTCGTTGTATCGCAATGGGTACATCAGACGGTTTAAGCCGTGGCTTAAAAGTTGAAAACTTAGGCCACCCAATTGAAGTACCAGTAGGTAAAGCAACACTGGGACGTATCATGAACGTTCTGGGTACACCTATTGATATGAAAGGTGATATTGCAACTGAAGAACGTTGGTCTATTCACCGTGAAGCACCAACCTACGAAGAGTTATCAAACTCACAAGAACTGCTTGAAACTGGTATCAAAGTAATGGACTTAATCTGTCCGTTTGCTAAAGGTGGTAAAGTAGGTCTGTTTGGTGGTGCGGGTGTTGGTAAAACAGTTAACATGATGGAATTGATCCGTAATATCGCGATCGAGCACTCAGGTTACTCTGTATTTGCTGGTGTTGGTGAGCGTACTCGTGAGGGTAACGACTTCTATCATGAAATGACAGATTCTAACGTTCTTGACAAAGTATCGTTAGTTTATGGTCAGATGAATGAGCCACCAGGAAACCGTCTGCGTGTAGCACTGACGGGTCTGACTATGGCTGAAAAATTCCGTGATGAAGGCCGTGACGTACTGTTATTCGTCGATAACATCTATCGTTACACCTTAGCCGGTACAGAAGTATCAGCACTGTTAGGTCGTATGCCATCAGCGGTAGGTTACCAGCCAACATTGGCTGAAGAGATGGGTGTTCTGCAAGAACGTATCACTTCAACCAAAACAGGTTCAATCACCTCTGTACAGGCTGTATACGTACCTGCGGATGACTTAACTGACCCATCACCAGCAACAACGTTTGCTCACTTAGATGCGACAGTTGTACTGAGCCGTCAAATTGCTTCATTAGGTATCTACCCTGCGGTTGACCCACTGGATTCTACCAGTCGTCAGTTAGACCCACTGGTAGTTGGCCAAGAGCACTATGATGTCGCTCGTGGTGTTCAGTCTATCCTGCAACGTTATCAGGAACTGAAAGACATCATCGCTATCTTAGGTATGGATGAACTGTCAGAAGAAGATAAACTGGTTGTTGCGCGTGCGCGTAAGATCCAGCGCTTCCTGTCACAGCCATTCTTCGTTGCTGAAGTATTTACCGGATCACCAGGTAAGTTCGTTTCCCTGAAAGACACTATCCGTGGCTTTAAAGGTATTCTGAACGGTGATTATGACCACCTGCCAGAGCAGGCGTTCTATATGGTTGGTACTATCGAAGAAGCAGTAGAAAAAGCTAAGAAGCTTTAATACGGCTGACGGGAGGTTGATATGGCCGATACATCGTTCCACCTGAAAGTTGTCAGCGCTGAAAAGCAGTTATATGACGGCGAAGTCAAACGAATTCAGGTAACTGGTAGCGAAGGTGAGCTCGGTATTTATCCGCAGCATACCCCGTTATTAACTGCCATAAAACCGGGCATGGTACGTGTCGTAAAAACATCGGGCGAAGAAGAGGTTATCTACCTTTCAGGTGGTATTCTCGAAGTTCAGCCGACTGGCGTCATTGTACTGGCAGATACAGCTATCCGTGGTCGTGATTTGGATGAAGCGAAAGCGTTGGAATCTAAGCGTAAAGCTGAAGAACACATTCAATCCTCTCATGGTGATGTTGATTATGCTCAAGCATCAGCAGAATTAGCCAAAGCGATTGCAAAACTACGTGTAATCGAACTGACTCGACGTTGATGTAAATAGGCAGTCTATGAATAAAAAAGCCAGTTGGTTCTTAGCTAACTGGCTTTTTTGCGTCATGAAATATTTTGTGTGACGAAATATGTAGTATTATTTGGCATAAACAGGTTTACTTGCCATTCTTTACGGGAGTTATCGGGTTAATTATGTCTAATTCAGCTAAAAGCGTTGTTATTCTTGCTGCGGGAAAAGGCACCCGCATGTATTCACAGCTACCTAAAGTTCTTCATAAACTTGCGGGTAAATCCATGGTTCAACATGTGATTGATACTGCTAAGTCATTAGGTGCTCAACAAACACACCTTGTCTATGGACATGGTGGTGAGCTAATGAAAGAAAAATTAGGTTCACAACCTGTTAATTGGGTACTACAAGCAGAGCAACTAGGAACGGGTCACGCAATGCAGCAAGCCGCGCCTTTCTTTGCTGATGATGAAGATATCCTGATGCTTTATGGTGATGTTCCTCTTATAACCAAAGAAACATTAGAACGTTTAATTGAAGTCAAACCAGAAGGCGGTATTGGTTTATTAACGGTTATTTTAGATAATCCAACTGGCTATGGTCGTATTGTTCGTGAAAATGGTGAAGTAACTGGCATCATCGAACAAAAAGATGCTTCTGAAGAACAACTCAAAATTAATGAAATCAACACTGGCATTTTAGTGGCCAATGGTGGTGATTTAAAACGTTGGTTAGGTAAGCTCGATAATAACAATGCACAAAAAGAGTATTACATTACTGATATTATCGCGTTAGCGCATAAAGAAGGTCGTAAAATTGAAACGGCTCATCCTCGTCGCCATAGTGAAATGGAAGGTGTGAATAACCGTCTACAACTGGCTGCATTAGAACGTATTTACCAAACAGAACAAGCAGAGCGCTTATTATTAGAAGGTGTTATGTTGCTTGATCCTGCGCGCTTTGATTTACGTGGAACATTAACTCATGGTAAAGATGTGGTGATTGATACCAACGTTATCATTGAAGGTAATGTGACGTTGGGAAATAACGTTGAAATTGGTACAGGTTGTGTTCTAAAAAACTGTGTGATTGGTGATAATTCTATTATTAGCCCATATACGGTGATCGAGGATGCAAACTTAGCACAAGAGTGTACAGTTGGCCCATTTGCACGTCTTCGCCCAGGTAGTGAATTAGCTGATAAAGCTCACGTGGGTAACTTTGTTGAGATGAAAAAAGCCAGCTTAGGTATTGGCTCTAAAGCAGGTCATTTGACTTACTTAGGCGATACAGAAGTGGGAGCTAACGTTAATATCGGCGCAGGTACTATCACTTGTAACTATGATGGGGCAAATAAATTCAAAACCATTATTGGTGATGATGTCTTTATTGGTTCAGATACTCAATTAGTGGCGCCAGTTACTGTTGCTAATGGTGCAACCATTGGTGCAGGAACAACACTCACTAAAAACGTAAATGAAAACGAATTAGTGATCAGTCGAGTTAAGCAAACTCATATCAGTGGATGGAAACGTCCAGTGAAGAAAAAACAATAATTTTAAGAGAAGGGCGTATATTTAATTAGCGCCCTTTTCTTGTACTCTATTATTCTAAAAACAAAAAATATCCCCGCTTTCTACAATGGCTTGGGGAAAAAACCAATCAGGTATAAGACATCCAAGTGCGAATAAACGCACAGTTTTAGGAATAACACAATGTGTGGAATAGTAGGTGCAGTTGCACAACGCGATATCGCTGAAATCTTAATTGAAGGCTTACGTCGTCTAGAATACCGCGGTTATGATTCTGCGGGGCTAGCTGTTGTTGATAATGACTGCAAAATGACACGTTTGCGTGAAGCTGGCAAAGTACAAATGTTGGCTGATGAAGCAGAAAAAACACAAGTCATTGGTGGCACAGGTATTGCTCATACTCGTTGGGCAACACATGGTGAACCTTGTGAAGATAATGCACATCCTCATGTATCTGGCACTATTGCCGTGGTACACAATGGTATTATCGAAAACTACCAAGAACTGAAAGCAGAATTAATTAAAAGAGGGTATCAGTTTGCTTCTCAAACAGATACCGAAGTGATTGCTCACTTGGCAAACTGGGAACAGCGCCAAGGTGGCACATTACGTGAAGTTGTACAGCGCGTTATTCCTCAATTACGTGGTGCTTACGGTACTGTAATTATGGATAGTCGCACACCAGAATTATTAGTTGCCGCACGTTCTGGTAGTCCGCTGGTGGTTGGTCTTGGTGTGGGAGAAAACTTCCTTGCTTCTGACCAATTAGCATTATTGCCAGTGACTCGCCGCTTTATCTACCTTGAAGAAGGGGATATTGTTGAAATTACACGCCGTCATGTCCATATTTTTGATGTAAATGGTGAAGAAGTTAATCGTGATACGATTGAATCTAACGTTCAATACGATGCGGGTGATAAAGGTGTTTATCGCCACTACATGCAAAAAGAGATCTACGAACAACCTCTGGCGATTAAAAACACCCTTGAAGGTCGTTTAAAATCAGATTCGATCGATCTCAGTGAATTAGGCCCTAAAGCTGAAGAGATATTATCTAAAGTTGAACATATTCAAATAGTAGCTTGTGGGACTTCTTATAACGCAGGTATGGTTTCTCGTTATTGGTTTGAATCGTTAGCGGGCATTCCTTGTGATGTCGAAATTGCATCTGAATATCGCTACCGTAAACCAGCAACTCGCCGTAATAGTTTATTGATCACATTATCCCAATCAGGTGAAACCGCAGATACGTTAGCGGCGCTACGTTTATCTAAAGAGTTAGGATATTTATCATCACTGGCTATTTGTAACGTGGCTGGATCTTCTTTAGTACGTGAATCTGAATTTGTTTTAATGACTAAAGCGGGTGCTGAAATTGGTGTTGCATCAACTAAAGCGTTCACAACACAGTTAACAGTTCTATTAATGCTGGTGGCATATATGGGACGCATTAAAGGTGTTGCAACATTAGAACATGAAGTTTCAACAGCATTACATGCATTACCAAGCCGTATTGAAAGCATGTTATCGAAAGATAAAGTGATTGAAGCCTTAGCTGAAGATTTCTCAGAAAAAAGCCATGCTTTATTCTTAGGTCGTGGCGACCAATACCCGATTGCGGTAGAAGGTGCATTAAAGCTAAAAGAGATCTCTTATATTCATGCTGAAGCATATGCTGCTGGTGAATTAAAACACGGCCCATTAGCATTAATTGATGCGGATATGCCGGTTATCATTATTGCGCCAAACAATGAATTATTAGAGAAATTAAAATCTAATATCGAAGAAGTTCGGGCACGTGGTGGTTTACTGTATGTGTTTGCTGATCAAGATGCAGGCTTTGAAGAAAACGAAACGATGAAGTTAATTTCTTTGCCTCACGTTGAAGAACTGATCGCACCGATTTTCTATACCGTACCATTACAGCTGTTGTCTTATCATGTTGCTTTAATTAAAGGCACAGATGTAGACCAACCTCGTAACTTAGCAAAATCGGTTACAGTTGAATAAAAATTAGCTTTTTATAAATAATTTATTGTTATTTATACTTAAACCCAGTGAAATCTTAATTGAATCACTGGGTTTTTTATTATGGCTTTAGCCAGTTTAAGTCGTGCTAGCGTTTTAAACATAAAACTACCCGCTACGCAGGTGGCATTCAAAGGTGTTGAAATAATTGAAGGGCATCTCATGCCAGATCATGTGCATATGTTAGTGAGTATTCCACCGAAGATAAGTGTTTCAAGCTTTATGGGATATCTGAAAGGTAAAAGCTCGCTAATGATCTTTGAAGACTGCCCAATCTAAAATATAAATTTGGCAACAGAAAGTTTTGGGCAGAAGGGTTCTATGTCACGACAGTGGGGCTAAACGAAGCCACAATTCAGAAGTATATCAGAGAGCAAGAAAAGTCGGATTTAATCTTGGATAAATTGAGTAGTAAAGAATATGTAAATCCCTTCAAAGGGTAAGCCAAAGTAGCAAAGACACTTAGCTTGAACGAAGAGAAAGCAACGTCATTTAGGCACAGTCGGTAATAAGCCCTTATAGGGGCAAGAGCAAACCACCCGTTTTACGGGTGGTTATGATTTAATTAATTTGATGCTGAAAACCGAGTAATAATTGCTCTAACCCAAATTCGAAACGGTTTGTAAAATCATCGGCAAAAAGTACATCTCTTGCTTGCCAAGTTTGAGGGAATTTATCTTGGACTAATTGCTCAAATGCTTCTCTTTTATTCATTAATTCTACTTTTTCCATGAGCATAACGGACTGTTGTTCAATACAACACCCTAAAATAAAATAGAGTAACGCCATTGTCATCTTGCTGGCTAATTGAGCTGAAGTACCTGACTGCATAATTGCATTAATAAAAGTATTATTTATACGTAATACATTTTCAGAAATGACATAAGTACCTGCAAATACTCTGGCACCGTCCCTATGACGTAAAAATGCGTTTCTTAAATCATAAGAAAGGCGTGTTATATCTTTTTTCCAATCATTATGAAATTCAAAATTTACGGCAACATCGCTGACTATTCTATCCGCGATCCCTTCAATTAACGTCTGTTTGTTATCAAAGTGCCAATAGAGAGAGGCTGCTTTTATCTGTAAAGCATCCGCTAGTTTACGCATTGTTAAGCCTTCAATACCTTCTGTCTCTAGTAATGCAAGGGCGGTATCTACTACTTTCAGCCGTTCAATTTTAGGTGTTTTCATAAATAATTCTCATTTCCCTCTTTTATATCTAACAATGTTAGTTTACCATATTTATACAACCTAACAATGTTAGATTGCGGGTTAAGTGAGTGGAAATATCGTTATTTGGGAATGAAATATGAAAAATATGCCATCAAGAAAAGAAAAAATAACAGAATTTATAATGACTTATACTCCTTGGATTGCTGTCATTTTAGTTATTGTATTGATTACAACTGCAACGTTAGATTGGGATAAATGGTGGAGTGATGCACGATATCAATCCACTGATAATGCCTACATAAAAACAGACCCTACAATATTAAAATCAAGAATGACGGGATTTATTTCTGAAATAAAAAAGGAGGATTATCAGTTTGTTAAACAAGGAGATGTTATTGCTATTATTAATGATAACGAACAGTTACTTAGTAAAGAGACCGCTATTGCCGAGTTTAAAAAAGCACAATTACAGCTTAATAATTTAAAAGAAGAGATAAAAGCGTCTGAACTTAATATCGAAACTTTACATAATCGCTATGAAGCGACTGTCATTGATGTCGCTCAAGCGAAAAGAAATCCTTTATTACGAAAAGATTTGATTCGAAGTGGGGCTATAACTCAACAAAATTACCTTGATGCTCAATCTGATTTACAACGTTTAATAAAATTACAAAGCGCAGCTAAAAATGAATGGGAGCAAGCTAAACAATCATTGGTATTACTTAAAGCTCAAGAAGAAATACGTCTAACAGAAAAAAATATTGCTCAAACACGTTATCAACAAACAGAAACAGAACTTACTTATACAAGAATAGAAGCCCCTTTTGATGCTCAGTTAAATAAAATAAAAGTCAATCTTGGGAGTTTAGTTACTCCTGGCACAGAAATCGTCACACTGACTCCTCTAAATCATATTTACATCATTGCGAATTTAAAAGAGACACAGATAAAAAAAATTCTTCCTGAACAAACTGTTTCTATCAATATAGATGCTTTTCCTAATGAAATATATCAAGGAAAAGTTCGTTATATTGGCGCGCAAAGTAGTGGCGAATCGGCACTAATTCCTGCCGATAATGCGAGTGGCAATTTCACTAAAGTTGTTCAACGTATCCCTGTTTACATCACTTTTGATAGTAATAATAAATTATTAGCTAAATTGCGTGCTGGTATGTCTGCCGAGGTAAAAATAGACACAGAAAGTTTATCTATAGAGGAGGTTGATGATGACGCTTAATTTCTTGTCAGGAGCACAAGAAAACAGACCTTTATTTATAGTATTTTCTGTTTTTCTTGGTGCGATTTTATCTACACTATTTATTCGTATGTTTTCTATGTCTTTAGCTGATTTACGCGGTATTTTTGCTCTAGATATAGTGCAAGGTTCTTGGTTAAACGTAGCAATTAATTCTGCTCAGTTAATCAGTATGACATTAGTACCTTGGTTTATGGTGATTTATGGTGCTGAGAAAATATTAATTAGCTCAAGCTTGTTACTTTTTTTCTGTTGTATTTTGGTTTCTAGTAGTGGTGATTTTATTGGACTACCTTTTTTATTAATACTGCATTTTTTGATTGGTTTTTGTTTGGGAGTCTATTTGCCAATGACAATATCTTTGGCATTAAGAAGTTTAAATCCTAATGTTTGGCTAATCGTTATGGCGGCTTATAGCCTGCGAGTTTCAGTCGGAATGGATGCAGGAGTAGGAATATCTGGTTCAATATTCGAAATCTTAAATTGGCGCTGGCTCTATTGGGTTTCAATGTTATTTTCGTTAGCTATTATGTTTTTTGCTTGGCGTGGAATGCCAATTACACCTATTAATAAAGAGCAACTTGCACAAAGTGATTGGGGAGGAATGACATTAAAATGCCTAGGTTTAACTCTATTATATATTAGTGTTGTTCAAGGTGAATTACTTGGATGGTGGGACTCTGGGCTAATTATTTCTTGTTTACTTGGTAGTGCTATTTTAATACTGACTTTTATTATTAGAGCGGTAACTTATAGCAAAAGTTTTGGATATTTAAATTGGCTTACAAATTATAATTTAAGGGTCTGTTTTGTCATTGCTTGTTTATACGGTTTTTTAATGTTGCCCAACTCATTATTTGTGCCTTCTTTTTTGAGTATTGTTGCAGGCTTTAAAGCACAACAAATAGGAGAAATAAGCAATGTTGGTTTTATTACCTATCTTCTTTGTAGTCCTCTAGCCATTATTATCGCACGTCGGCTAGAACCTCGTTTAGTGATGATGATCGGAATTACTATTATTGGTGTTTCTTGTTTACTTGGTCAACAAATTACTTATCAGTGGAGATCGGACGATTTCTTTTTGCTTATTGTGCTACAAGCTATTGGAGAATGTATTTTATTAATTGGTTTAATTGCTTCATTTGTGACCAATATTAAACCCAGTGAAGCGTTGCACCTTGGGGCTTATATATCAATAGCACGAGTATTAATGCCAGCGCTAGCTGGGGCCTTAATGAATACGTATTTAAGAATATCGTATGATACACATCAAGGGTCATTAAGGGGTTATGTACAAACAGGGGAACAAAAACTATTAGGAAAGGGGCTTGATAACGTTCAAGATTTCATGACGTTAATAACAAGAGAGTCTCATGTTGCATCTTTTATAGATGGATTTCATTTAATAACATGGTTTGTTGTTTTAGGATTGATTTGTCTATTTTTTTTAAAACCTTCACCTGCTAATCCTATTGTGCCAACATTATTTACTATTCAAAAATAAAAATCTGCCTGTAATCGATAACAGGCAGAGGAAAATAGCACTATCGGAGAGATATATCGCTATTAAAACAACACTACAGTAAGAACAAAACTAATTAAGAAAAATAAGTAAGAAAAACCTAGTTGTAAGACTTAAATAGAGATTGATTACCTGATTTATCAAAAGCAATAACTTGGTAAGGCTCTTTATAATCACCAGCATACATACCTAAACTTCCTGCTGGCATACCTGCAACCGCAATACCGGATTTCGATTTATCCACTAAGTTGATATTTTTTAAGCTATCAACCGGGATATGTCCAACTAAGTCTTTACCTTGATAAGTCGCAAAGTGGCAACTTAATAAATTATTTGGCACGCCTGCTTGTTGATATTTTTCCATTAATTGAGTTTCTGAAACGATATTCACTTTAACGTTAAAGCCAGCTTCTTTCACTCCATCAGCCCATAAAGTACAGCATCCACAACTCTCTGTTTTATAAACCTCAACAACATTATGATTAGAAGCATAAGCTGTACTTGTAAAAGCTGAGATTGCAATGATAGAAGGCAGTAATAACTTTTTCATTGTTTATTCCTTTCATTAAGTTGATAGACGAAACAATAATCTTTCCCCCTACTGGAAGGTCAATTTAATTAAGGTATAAACGCGTAGAGTTTTGTAAAAAAATATTTATAGAAAACAAAGGTATAAATAATACTTTATTTATCCTTTTTTGATGTTTTTCGAGAATATGACTTGATATAAGCAGAAAAAAAGCCTGCTTAGCAGGCTTAAAATGGAGAAAACAGGGTAAACGTAGAGTAGTTAGGATGTAAATGATTATGAGGGTATCTCATTAGTTAAATCACCTCTTGCGAAGAGTGATTGTGCTTTAACTGATAGTGAGTATAAACCTAAGCTTAACTTGAGGTTAAAGCGGATAAATTTGTATAAGGTGTACAATTTTATTGATTAAACTAAAATATAAAAAAGCGAAAAACAAAAAAAGCTAATATATTTCAATATATTAGCTTTTATAATAATCAGGGTTACTTTAAATTAAAGACAAATTATTTGATAATGGTAATTTGTTTTACGTCGATCTCTGTACTTGTCCACTCTTTATCAACTTTACCTTCAATTCTGACAGTATTCTCAGGTGTGACAGTTTGTCCACGCCATCTTTTATTATCAATATCTACATTGATACCGCCGGTGCTATCTTCAAAAACATACAGCTCATCGCCAATTTTTTTGGTAATTTTGCCCGTTAAGATAACCCATGTGTCATCAGAAAGATCTTTTGCTTTAGCAACGGTTGTTTCACTAATAGAAGGGCCTTTAAATCCACCTTGTTCAGTTGTGGGTGCTTGAATAGAGCCTTGAAAACCACCTTGGTGTGTTGTATTTGCTTGAGATGCAAACGCTAACGTACTACCAATTAATAATACTAAAATTTTTTTCATAACAAGCTCACTTATGGGTTAATAATTCAACTAATTAATGAATTAGATTTTATTTCATCTTCATGTATAAAACCGCATATTAAGGTAAATTTCAGTATTAATATATCAACTGATTGATATTACCCCTTGAATTGTAGTTCTTTATTTCTCTTTGTGTTTTTTATTGATATAAGCATCTATCACTAAATACTTCTTTTCTCTAAGTTAAATCCACTGGTTATTTCCCCTTGGGATCGGTGCTAGCGGTTATTCAAAAATATACCCTTCGGGATCATTGTTTTTAGATCTATTACCTCTTATTATCCAGCGCCTTCAAATTTTTTTTAATTTCCCCCTATTATTTTTAGAGGTTTTAGGTTTTATGACTAACGAACGCATTGCCAATCCGGGTCCATTAGGTTTAATGGGTTTTGGTATGACAACGATTTTGTTGAACATACATAATGCCGGTTTTTTCCCTGTTGTCTCAGTCATTATGAGTATGGGAATTTTTTATGGTGGGATCGCACAAGTTATTGCTGGTATTTTTGAGTTCAAAAAAGGCAATACTTTTGGCGCAACCGCATTTACCTCTTATGGTTTCTTTTGGATAACATTAGTAGGAATTTGGTTATTACCCGTGATGGGCTTAAGTGAGCCAACAACCCCTCTCTTTTTAGGTGTCTTTTTAGCATTATGGGGAATATTTACCTTTTTCATGTTTATTGGCACATTAAAAGCCAATAGAGCATTACAGTTTGTTTTTTTAAGCCTGACAATTTTATTTGCCCTACTGGCGATTGGAAATATCACTGGCAATGCACTGATTTTAAAAATTGCTGGTTTTGAAGGTATTATTTGTGGTGCCAGTGCTTTTTATCTTGCAATGGCTGAAGTATTAAATGAGATGTATGGCAGAACAATACTGCCAATTGGTCATAAGTAACTGTTTTATAGAGAAGTGGCTATTTAGCCACTTCTACTACTTGGCTTTTTCGTCGTACTAATTTTCTTGCACACCATGCATAAAGTAACCCTGCAACTACACCTGCAATATGAGATTCAGTCGATACACCTAATTGACCTGGAATTAACCCATAGGCCATTGATCCATAATAAAATAAAACAAAAAGGGCAATGACAATATCGATAATTTTCCGTCGAGTAAAAGCGTGAGCAATCAATAAAGACCATAATCCAAAGATCCAGCCACTTGCACCAACATGAATAGCACTTCGTCCAAAAATCCAAACCAACAAACCACTTACGATAATAATGAATAAACTTGATAAAACATATTCTCGTAAAGATTGTGTCATGGATAAAAAGCTAAGAATAAGAAGAGGAAGTAGATTACTAAAAAGGTGAGACCAAGAACCATGTACAAAAGGGGCGATAAAGATGCCAATTAATCCTTCTCCTGTTCTTGGAATAATTCCCCATTGAAGAAGTGAAATAGGCAATAAAGAGCCAATTAATTGAAGTAGGATTAATGTGATCGTTAATCCACCAAGAAAGGTTAATCTTTTTTTAAACCAAATCTTATCCATAACGATAGCCTTAATACAGAGTGACGTAGATAAAACCGTTTTGATAGAAGAGCCTTTAATAAAAGAAGAAAGGCTCTTTTTTGTTTATCAGTCTAATAAATTAAGGCAAGCAGCTCCACGGGCGCCACCTGCATCACCGTGACGCGCTTTTTCTATTGCTGGAATTTGCGCATTTCCATAGACACAGTGTGAGAGATATTCAGGCAATTGGTCATACAATGCATTAAATTGTGATAATCCACCACCAATAACAATTAAATGTGGGTCAAGTACAGTAAGAATATTACTAAGGTAAATCGCAAGTACTTTCATATAACGATCAACATGTTCTTCTGTTTTCTTATCCCCAGCATAATATTGCTCAACGATATCAACAGCTCTTTGTGGCGTATGATTGAAAGCTTTATACATACGTTCAAAGCCTCGGCCTGATAAATAAGTTTCAAAACACGCTTTTTTACCACAACCACAGATAATTTTTGGCATGGTATCGCCTATGACATTATCTGCATCTACATTTAAATTCATATGGCCAATTTCACCAGCAATGCCATTTTTTCCAGAAAGCACTTTGCCATCAACAACAAAACCACCACCGACACCTGTACCTAAAATAAGGCCAAGTACAGAAGGATGATGGCGAAACTCAGGGTCCCACGCTTCTGATAAGGCAAAACAGTTGGCATCATTTTCAACTTTAACCGGCCTGTTGAGTATATGTGCGAGATCATGAACCATAGGTTTGTATTTGGCTGCTGGAACATTGGTGGTAAACACGGTTCCTTCTTTTGCATTTACAATACCTGGCACACCTACGCCGATCTTTCCTTTACATCCTAATTCGTTGTCAGCTTCTAAAGTTAGCTCCTTAAAAACATTCAATAATGCCTGATAGTCATTTTTAGGTGTAGGAACACGTTTTTGCCACACTTGGGTCAGATCTTTATCAAAAACGGCAAGCTCAATTTTTGTGCCGCCCATATCAAAACCATAATACATATCAGTCTCTTAATTATTCTGTAAATATTATTTATAGTAACAACAAGATTGTTGATACCGTGCCATTTCTATTTCAGTCAATATTTAAGTTATCTCTACTGTTTATATACACTAGGTAAAACGGAACAGTGATTGGTGACAGTTGAGTTTTTTTTACCTATTGATGACTGCCTTCCATTAAAACACTACGTACTTTCATTAGAGCAAAGCCTAATAAATTTAATCCATTCCATAAAAGGGGATTACTGATCTCTTTGTCTTGTTCACTTAAACCTACTCCCCATATCTTATCAACGGGGCTTGCTTCCACAAGCACACGATTGCCTGTGGAGATTAAAAAAGTACCCAATGCATTATTTTGAGAAAATTTGGCGATATTGGCTCGAATAACGATATCCATACGTTGTTGCTCCCAAATTTCTTGGTTAAATCCTTTTACTTCTCGACCAAGTGCTTTAGCTGTACCTGGATTTGATGTTGCAATAATACGCTCTCGTATTTCTATATCATTAAAAAGCTTTGCTTTCTCTGCCATCATATAGTGTTCAGCACTGATGTAACGAACATCATCTAATATAAAGGGTGCTGGATACCATTGGCTAAAGCAGCTTTTTGTGACTTCATCTGTTTTACTTTTGTGTCCCCAAAAGTAAACAAATTTTATTTTCTTACCTGTACGGAAATCTTTCTTTAATTGTTCTAAATCCATTTTTTTTCCATTATCACGAAGGCTTTTTGTTTATCTAATAAAGATAGCATAGAAGTAAAGAAGGATAGAGTGCCTTTTTGTGATTCTGTGAGTAGGTGAAGCGATTCCGCTATTTATTCATTTTGATATAATTACACGTCTTATTTTGATTACTTTCTATCAAATCATAAAAAAAATAGAACTTAAACCCGTAGGATTGTTCTTAAAAAAAACCATATAAAAAGTATTTTATTTTATATAGTTACATAAAAAGATTGTCTCAAAATGATACTGTCTTATTAGTATAAAGATGTAGTTGATTAAGTATTTTTAATATAAAAAAATATAATTATGGGTATTTTTACTGATTATTGGTATATATAACTATTATTTTATTGTTTTTTAATAAAATTCAAATGGTTATGTTTGTCGTATCGTGTTTTTTCATCGTTACATTTATTATTTGAACCAGGTCACGCTTGTTGGGTTGTTAAGCTAAATTAACAATACTGTTTTAAGTATAAAATATAACTTAAGTTAATTATCCTAAAATACAGGTTATTCTTAGTGGTATTTACCATAAATAAATAGTAACACTACTCATAGTTAGATAATCTATTTTTGTCTATTTTATTAGGGTGTTTTTTCTAAAACTTAACCAACTCTGATGTATTTAATTTTTTTTCAATAAAAACTGCTCATCTTAATATGATAAAAAGCAATAAATTCACCTTTTGAGTGTAAAAAATAAATCATTTTTGATGATGATCAATATGGATTAATAATATTTAACATTTTTTCTGCTCTTTTTTAGAGAACAAATTTAACTAAAATATGAGGATTTTTTTAATTTGATCTTGAAAGGTTCTTTAGTTTTCAGAGGAAATAATATTAATTAATGATTATTTTAGAATTTTATTTTTATAAAATTTATACAAATTGTTATTAGTTAATAGTAGTTATTATCCGGTTTTTAATTGTGTTTTCTGGGGTGAAAAAGACGCTATTTTCGATGATAACAATGAATGTGAAATTAAGTAAAAATACCCAAATCTATGAAGTGAAAATGAGTATCGCTTAAATTTTTACGCTTTTTTTGATGTTGTCTTTTTGATTAAAATAATTATACAATTTAATTTAAATAATCATTGCTCTTAATCAGATGGTGTTTATTTGAAATTAAAAAAATCAGTATTTATAAGATTAATTTACCCTACATAGTTGATGTTCATTAATTGATAGTTTAATAAGAGTTTAAATGTGGATTTATAAAGATATATTTAAATTTGTTTTGAATTTATCTCTAAGGATCACTCTCTCTTATTTTGTATGAGCATCAAATTATTGAACAAGATTTAATGTGCTGTTATTAAAGGGGCCACACTATGTATGATGATATAAGTAATTTAAAAGATAAGTTCCAGGAGGATGCTTTTGCTTTCCAAGAGTTTCCTTCCTCTGTAACACAAGACGTTGATAATAAAATAGAACCAATAATTATAAGTAGTGAAGATAATAATAAAATTAGTAATTTAAGTAATAATACGTTTTCAGAAACTTCACTCACTGTGAAAAACGAACTAAAACAACCTATTACTGTTTCGCCAACTCCTTCTTATCACCAGGATGCTTTAGTTGTTAAAGCAAAGAAAGACAATTTAATTAAGAGTAAGAAAAATTTGTTAGCAGATAATAAAATATTTGATAGCAATGAAACAGATAGAGTTCATGCACATGAAAATATATCACTAAAAGATATATTGTCATTTATTGCCTCTGTTTAATTCAAATAAGTAACACTCTTTGTATAAATAAATAATATTGACTGGTGTCAATCTTTAGCCATTGTTATTTTATTTTTTAAGCTAGGTTTATTTCTTTTCGATATCTATTCATATCGACGGGCAACCTTTGTCTTAAGAAAAGATCTATGGCGATGACAAAGGTATGGGTTTATGAATAAAATATTTAAAACATTAATTACGGCTTTCTTATTGATAACAATGTTTTCACTCATTGTTATGCCAATGAGCGCCGAGCAACAATATATATTCGGTATTATCAATATATTGTTGTTATTTGTTATCGGCTTTAAAAAATCAAAAAAACGATTGTTAACAATGGTTTTTATATCGTTGTTGATGTCAACACGTTATCTTTACTGGCGTGCGACAAATACCCTTAATTTTAATACAACTATCGAAGCTGTTTTAGGTAGTGGCTTATTTATGGCTGAGATTTATTCTTGGATTATTTTGGTCTTGGGCTATTTCCAAACATCATGGCCATTAAATAGAAAAATAGCCCCTTTACCTAAAGATGTTTCTCAATGGCCAACTGTTGATATTTATATACCAACATATAACGAAAGCTTAGATGTGGTACGTGATACAGTTTTAGCTGCACAGGCTATCGATTACCCTCAAGATAAAATGAAAGTGTATATCCTAGATGATGGTAGTCGTGAAGAGTTTAAACAATTCGCTGGTGATGTGGGTGTAACTTATATTGAACGTGAAGTTCATGATCATGCCAAAGCAGGTAACTTAAACCACGCGATGGGATTAACAGATGGTGAACTAATTTGCGTTTTCGATTGTGACCATATTTCAACTCGTATTTTCTTGCAAGCAACAGTCGGTAGCTTTCTTGAAGATCCTAAATTAGCGCTTATTCAAACACCACACTATTTCTATTCTTCAGATCCCTTTGAACGTAATTTAAGTGCCGCTAAAGATGCACCACATGAAGGCGCACTTTTCTATGGCCCTGTACAGCGTGGTAATGACAACTGGAATGCGACATTTTTCTGTGGCTCATGTGCGGTTATGCGTCGTAGTGCGCTTGAAGAAATCGGTGGTATCGCCGTTGAAACAGTAACAGAAGATGCCCACACAGCACTGAAATTACAGCGTCTAGGTTGGAACTCTGCATTTATTGATATTCCTTTAGCTGCTGGCCTTGCCACAGAACGTTTAGCATTACATGTTAACCAACGTATTCGTTGGGCGAGAGGAATGACACAAATATTCCGCGTTGATAATCCAATGTTAGGCCGTGGTTTAACATTTCCTCAGCGCCTATGTTATCTCAATGCCATGCTCCATTTTCAGTACGGTTTGCCTCGTATTATCTTTTTGACTGCGCCGTTACTGTTTATGTTATTTAACCTCAATATTATTGCTTCATCTGCCAGCATGATATTCGCCTATGCATTGCCACACTTAATCATGTCGGTTTATGTAAACTCAAAAAATATCGGTAAATATCGTTATTCTTTCTGGGGTGAAATTTATGAAACGGTGATGGCTTTTAGCTTGGTTTTACCTACGCTACTCAGCTTAGTTTCACCAAAATTAGGTAAATTCAACGTAACAGATAAAGGTGATTTATTAGATAAAAGCTATATGGATTACCTCACTGTACGCCCTTTGATTATTACTGCTCTTCTTTTAATCACGGGTATTTCATGGGTCGTTATTCGTTATTTATTAAACGATTTCCAAGGTATTGATCCTCTAGTTATTGTTTTAAACCTGACTTGGGCAACTTACAGCTTATTTATCATTCTTGCATCGATTGCTGTTGGTAAAGAGACACGCCAAATTCGTAAACATACTCGAATTAAAGCCTCTCTTCCTATTACATTGCATTTTGATGATGGTGCGGAATTAAGTACTACCACTGAAGATATTTCAATGGGTGGTGTTCGTATCGCTGTGAATAAAATGGCGGAATTACGCCAACGCAATGTCACATCAATCACGTTAAATGTTCAGCGTGATGAGGTTTCAGTTCCTGCTGAAATGGTTAGTTTAGAAAACAATCAATTACGCCTTGAATTTTTACCTATCAGTTTAAATGTTCGCCGTAAATTGGTGCGCATTATCTTTGGTCGTGCAGATGCATGGATACATCAAACAGATTACAAAGATAAACCTTTTAAAGAATTGGCAGGAATTACGCGTTGTATTTTTGAATTGTTCTTTGGTCGTCGTCAAAAAGTAAAACCAGTAGCAACAAGAACCAAAGCTAAAACTTCACTCTCTGTGCAATCTATTAACGGGGATGACTAAGCATGAAAAAGAAACTGACATTAATGCTAAGCCTGACTGCTATAGCGATTGCGAGTATTAATTTATCTCAAGCTGCGACAGGTATGTTAGAACTCGGTGGTGAAATTTTGCCTGACCCGACTTCTTATACTCAATCACCAGTGCAACAAAATGCCAATAACCCTATCAGAATGGGAGATGTGGCATTATCAGAAGCTCGTAATATCGAAGAGCAATTAACGTTGGCACAGATGGGAAACCCATCGCCTATCGTATTATCAGGAAGAAGATTACTTTCTGGTGTGACTTTTAATATGGCGAATGATTTATTTATCGATAACGCCACACTAACAATGAAAGTGAAAGCATCTCAAGGATTAGTTCAATCGGATCAAACACTTCATTTAATGTTAAATGGTCAACCTATGGGATTTCTACCTTTAGAAGAAGGTGGGCAAGAGCATGAGTATGTTTTAGAAATCCCTGAAATGATGTTGACGAATGTGAATAATCTGAGTTTCCGTTTAGCAAGTCGTGATGCATTAGATGAAAATCAATGTACACCACCATTAGCTGAAGGACTTAGCCTCGTTATTTCACCTGATTCATCATTAGATTATCGAGGTCGCTGGATTAATGGCGGGTACAGTCTGGAACGATTGCCCCTACCGTTCTTTGATCCCGACAGAATGACAGCGACCTCGTTACCTATCATATTGTCAGATAAACCTGACCATGCAGAGGTAACAACAGCAGCGATTGCAGCATCATGGTTTGGTAGTTTTAGTCATGATATTAAGCAAGTTGATTTACCCGTTCTAATGAACCAATTACCTGAAAGTGACGGTATTTTAGTTGGTTATTCCGGACAAACTATTGCTGGTATTACTCTACCTTCAGGAAATAGTGGGCAATTAACTATTGTTGATAACCCCGTTGATCCTGTTTTCAAATTATTACTGATCAGTGGTGATAATGAGAAATCATTACGCCAAGCAGTATGGGCGCTAAATAACGGTAAATTGCCACAAAACGATCACTTAGTTGTACCTTCTCAAACATTGGCTGTACGAAAAGATTACGATGCACCACGTTGGTTAAATACCAATAAACCGGTCACATTGGGTCAAATTGCTAATGGTAGCGATGATTTCTCGCGTCAAGGTATTAATCATGCGCCGAATCAGTTTTCATTTCGTGTATCACCCGATCTTTTTTGGTGGGATGGTGATGCGTTACCTTTAGAATTGAAATATGTTTTTCCTCATTCAGATAAGCTCAATAGCCGTCGTTCTTCATTGATTGCTTCTTTGAATAATCAATTCTTAGGTGCGTTATATCCAGCACGTTCAGAACCTTTAGGTATGTTAAGACAATGGCTAGGTATGGAGAGTGAACAGCAAAACAGCACTCTCTATTTAAACCCTCGTCAAATTTATAGCCAAAATCAATTGCAGTTTTATTTTGATTTACGTGAGCCTGATGATTCTCCTTGTATTTTAACGGATGGCAGTAGCTTGATTAGCCGAATTGATCCGCAATCAACGCTGCAATTTAAAAATACTTGGCACTATTCAAGAATGCCGAACTTGGCGTATTTTTCAGGGGCTTCATTCCCATTTAGTCGTCGTGCTGATTTTTCACAAACCACACTGTTATTACCTGAAAATCCGACTACAGAAGAGCTTTATACCTTAGTCAATTTAATGGCGAGATCAGGCTATTCCACGGGTACACCAGTTTCTCATGCTTCTGTTTTCTTAGGGGCTAAAGCGCTAGAGAAAAATAACCTTTCTCAACAAGATATATTAGCCATTGGCTCATTAAACAGTGACGGTTTTTTACCAGCACGTTTTTCACAACAGGCATTCTCTTTTTTAAATAAAAATATCGAGATCAAATCACAGTCGTTGCTTGATAAAGCGAAAGGCTGGATTGCTGGTGATTATTTATCTCAAAGTGGTGATGCCGCTAATTATCTCTCTTCCGTAAACAACTGGCGTGGCATGGTGAGTTTTATCTCACCTTGGGCGAGCGATAGGGTTGTCGTATTAGTGACTGCTAAAGGTAATGATTCAATAAAGACCATTATCAACGATTTAAATTTAGCTGAAATAAATGCAGCCATAAAAGGCGACATCACTCTGATTAGTGGTAAAGACACGGTAAGAAGTTTCCATTTAGGAGAACACTTCTCTCAAGGTGACTGATCTGCTTTAATCAAACAGGACACTTTAATAATGGAATATAATCCAATTATTGAGGTGTTAAATGAAAAAACGAACAAATAGATTTTATACTACTGAGTTTAAGCAAGAAGCGGT
>NZ_PENV01000025.1:0-38291 GCF_003144375.1 Proteus genomosp. 4 str. ATCC 51469 | reverse complement strand
CCGGCAGCACCAGCAGTTACTCTGTCAGTTGGAAAACCTTAAATGGACAGTCACTCAATTACACTTTAAGAACAGAAATGGGCGATGGCCCAATCGCACTCTTGCAACTACGCAATTTTATTTTACCGGAAAAGATCTTTTTAGATTAAAAATTTAAACAAATAAAGAGATAATTAAAATGGACTCTTATGGATTACTACAAAAATTTAAGCTTAATCGCCCATTAAATAACGAAGAAATAGCCGGTAGACTTGATCAAAATAGCCGTATTGATATAACCAATGAAGAATTAATTCCTGATATAAAAGTGATCGCAATAAATTCTCATTATCTAGAAATGGTGGATAAATATTATTCTTCAAAAGGGTTTGTGAGTCTTTTTTCTTCTATACTTACTACTTTATTCTCAATTTTTGCATTAAAGCTTGTATTGACAGTTATATTTTTTGATCATAGTTCAGGTAAAATATTGTTGGCATCAGTTTTAGCCCCCCTATTCCTTGCAATGGGACTTTTTATGTTCTCTTTACTGAAAACAGAGTGGTTTGCATGGACACACTACCCATTACGTTTTGATCGTAAAAATCAAATGGTTTACGCCTTTCGCACTGATGGTTCTATTATTTCAGTACCTTGGAAGAAAGTATTTTTCACCACGGGACTTGATTACGCTAAAAGTATGAAAAACGACTATTATATTAGTGGGCATGTTCTTGCTGATGATAATAAAACTATTGTTGATACCTTTTGCCTTCCTGCCTCCACCGGTAATTTTGAATTACTGAAATATCATTGGGAGTTTATTCGACGTTATATGGAAGAAGGGCCTGAGAATATTATTCAACAAGTTGAATTTTGTTTGCCGATAGCCAATAAAAAAGAAAGTTATGGATTCACGTTCTTTTATGTCAGCACGTTATTTAAAGGTATGTTGAAAATTTTAATGCCATTGATGTCTCCAATTATTTTTATTATTAGTGTTCCTCGCTATATTGCAATCTTAACCAGTCGCCGTCCTATTTGGCCAGAGGAAGTAGAAGAGCAGTGCAAAATAGACCCTAATGATCCTTATATCTTAAATGAAAAAACGAATCCTAAAGATCTCTGGAAAGCTTTTTATTAAAAATCATCTATATTGTATTTCATCAACATTTTTATTAGTTTTCCGCTCAACGATATGAATTTTATTAATTCAATGATTGCTTATTTCGAATAGCTCAAACTGTTATCAAAGTCCGTTTTTTATCGGCTTAAGAAAAGTCGTATAAAAATAATTATTTAAACTGAATAAAGGCATCTGCGACTTTTTTAGCGCCTTCATAAATTTCAAATTTTTCTAATTCTTCTAATAAATGATGAGGGGCATGTTCAACTAAAAACTGCATATTACCCTCACTTACCCAATGTTCTGACTTTTTCTGTGTGTGAGTGATTTCAATCGCAAGGCTCCAATTATTTGGGTTGTAAGGTAGTTGAGTGGTTGGATAATAAAAACCAGCTAAAGGAGGTGGTGATAGCCTTCCTCCTTCAACAGAGGTTAACCAGACTATTTTAACGCTGACATTGGTATACATATTATTTTCCAGTAGACACAATCTTCAGATAAAAAATATCCGCCATAAAGGCGGATATTTTGCTATTTGACAGGGATTACGCTTCGTCAACGTTTTCTTCGTCTTCAGGTGTCGGTTCTACAATACGTACTTTATTAATTCGATGGTTATTCACTTCTAATGGCTCAAATTCAATACCATCAATCAGAATTTTTTCACCAACAGTTGGAACACGTTGTAAATGCTCCATTAATAAACCTGCTAAGGTTTCATACTCACGTTTTTCATCCAATTTGATTGGAATATAAAGCACTAAGTCTTCAAGCGGTGTAAAACCATTTACAGTCCATGAACCGTCTTCATTTTGAACCAAGTCGTGACGAGAATCGTTTTCTTCAGAACTGACAGGTAAGTTACCCGCAATGGTTTCCATTACGTCAGTTAACGTGACGATACCCTCTACTGAACCGAATTCATCTACAACAAAAGCGAAGTGGGTATGTGCACTTCGGAATTGTTCTAATGCTTGCAGTAAGGATAAACCTTCAGGGAAGATCAACGGTTGTGTGACCAATAAACGTAAGTTTAGAGGTTCATTACGTAATTGTTGATTCAGCAGCTGAATAACATTAACAACCCCAACAGGTTCATCACTGTGCTGTTCATCAGTAATCACTAGGCGAGAGTGAGGCTCCTTTTCCAATAATTGGCGGATATCATCTTGTGTTGCATTTAAGTCTACGTATTCAACATCATGGCGAGACGTCATGATACTGTTCACATTACGTTGACTTAAACCAAGCACACGCACAATCATTTGACGTTCTTGAGGATCAAACACCTCTTCAGCATCAGAGACTAAATCAGATGTGTGATGATCTAATTCAGAAGATTCAGGTTTACCATTAATAATACGTAGCACCGCTTCTGCTGTGCGCTCACGTAAAGAGCGAGAAGCAGATAAAAAACGGCGACGGTTAAATTGTGCTAACTGATTAAAGACTTCTATCATGATAGAGAAGCCAATCGCTGCATATAGGTAACCTTTTGGAATGGCATAACCAAAGCCTTCGGCAACTAATGCAAAACCAATCATCAGTAAGAAACTTAAACACAAAATAACAATGGTTGGGTGGTTATTGACGAAGTTTGTTAAAGGTTTACTTGCCAGGATCATCAAGAACATTGCGATAGTAACAGCTGCAATCATAACGCCTAAATGATCAACCATACCCACAGCAGTTATTACTGAGTCAAGCGAGAATACTGCATCCAGCACAATAATTTGGGCAACAACAGACCAAAAGCTAGTTGTTTTACGTTGTTTTCCCTCATTATGATCTTTACCTTCTAGCCGTTCATTAAGCTCCATGGTGGCCTTGAACAGCAAGAATATCCCTCCGAGAAGCATAATTAAGTCTCTTGCACTGAAAGGGTGATCAAACAGTGTAACAAGAGGTTTTGTCAGAGTGATAAGCCAAGAGAGACTAAATAACAACACGATACGCATTATTAATGCACATAATAGCCCTGTTATACGCGCTTTATCTCTTAGTTTTGCTGGGAGTTTATCTGCCAGAATAGCAATAAAAACAAGGTTATCAATACCAAGTACGATTTCGAGAACAATTAGGGTGGAGAGTCCTACCCAAATCGTCGGATCTAAGATCCATTCCATACAGTTTGTTTTACCTTCTATAAAGACGGCATATGCCGACTTGGGAATAATGAGCAATTTGAAGGAAATTTTCAATAATTTATTATCGATCGCAGGGGAATAATTTCATTTTGTCTAAAAGATTGTGATACCAATTACATCAATAACTACCACCAAGTGAGAGAGTGAGTTACTATGTGATCAGGTTAACAAATTGTCAGTACATTGATACTGGCAGGTTTATTTTCAGACGGGAGTTATTTTCATGTCAAAACAGCAAATCGGCGTGGTTGGTATGGCAGTTATGGGACGTAACCTTGCGCTAAATATTGAAAGCCGTGGTTATTCTGTATCCATTTACAACCGCTCAAGCGATAAAACCAACGAAGTTATCGCTGAAAATCCAGGTAAAAAACTGGTTCCGAATTATTCTATTGAAGAGTTTGTTGATTCGTTAGAAAAACCGCGCCGTATTTTATTAATGGTAAAAGCGGGTGAAGCAACGGATAAAACAATTGCTGCATTGACACCGCATTTAGATAAAGGCGATATCCTTATCGATGGCGGAAATACTTTCTTTAAAGATACCATTCGTCGTAACCGTGAATTATCAGCACAAGGTTTTAACTTTATTGGTACGGGGGTTTCTGGTGGTGAAGAAGGCGCATTAAAAGGCCCTTCAATCATGCCGGGTGGACAAAAAGAAGCTTACGAATTAGTCGCGCCAATCCTTGAAAAAATTGCGGCTGTTGCTGAAGGCGAACCTTGTGTGACTTATATCGGTGCTGATGGTGCGGGTCACTATGTAAAAATGGTTCACAACGGTATCGAATATGGCGATATGCAACTGATTGCAGAAGCGTATTCAGTATTAAAACACTCTTTAGGTCTAACTAATGAAGAATTAGCAGAAACCTTTACCGAGTGGAATAAAGGTGAATTAAGTAGCTACCTGATTGAAATTACCGCTGATATTTTCCGTAAAAAAGATGACGAAGGTAAATACCTTGTTGATGTTATTCTTGATGAAGCAGCAAATAAAGGTACAGGTAAATGGACTAGCCAAAGCTCTTTAGACTTAGGTGTACCCGTTACTCTTATCACTGAGTCTGTATTTGCACGTTATATCTCTTCATTAAAAGATCAACGTGTTGCTGCATCTAAAGTGTTATCAGGCCCAACACCTAAAGCATTTTCTGGTGATAAAAAAGCCTTTATTGAAAATGTACGTCGCGCACTGTATTTAGGTAAAATTGTCTCTTATGCTCAAGGTTTCCAACAACTGAAAGCAGCATCAGACGAATATAACTGGGATTTAAACTACGGTGAAATCGCGAAGATTTTCCGTGCGGGTTGTATCATTCGCGCTCAATTCCTGCAAAAAATCACAGATGCCTATAACGAAGATGCAAGCATTGCAAATCTGCTGTTAGCACCATACTTCAAACAAATCGCTGATGATTACCAACAAGCTCTGCGTGATGTTGTTTGTTATGGCGTACAAGCAGGTATTCCAACTCCAACATTCTCTGCGGCTATTTCTTATTACGATAGCTATCGTGCAGAAGTGTTACCAGCAAACTTAATCCAAGCTCAACGTGACTATTTTGGTGCGCATACTTATAAACGTACTGATAAAGATGGCGTATTCCATACAGAGTGGATGGAATAAGCAAGATTAAATATTAAATTAAAGTCTTTAAGGGTGCTGGTAATACAGCACCTTTTTTCTTTAATGAAAATAAATATCTAATTATTTATACTGCAAAGTATAAACAACACTACTATTAACTTTACCAGCAGTTGTTGTACCTGTTGCGTAGTATTCAACAGCATAAGGTAATGTTGCTGAAAATGTATCAGAATCAATATCTACATAAGATGTATTAGTGACTTGTGAGGTACTACCAACTTTAATTGGAGCAAAATTATTACTACCATCTAGTAATTGTAAATTAACAAAAGTAGCACCTGTAGCACTGGTATCCATATTTTTAAGTCGTCCAGTCACTGGATCAACGGTGACCCCTGCTTCAAAAAATGCTGAGACAAGACTGTGAGTAACATCGCTTGAATCTGAATTCATTCTCCAAATAGTAATAGTAGGAATTACATTTTCGCAATCGTGTAGATTCATATTAAATGCAGTCCGGCCAGTTACTTGACCAGCTTGAGTCAATGCATTTGTACTTACTGTAGGTAAAGTAATGGTTGCATTAGGTCCTTGTCCTTCTATATCAACTTTACAAGTTGTTGTTGTTAATAGACCATTAAAATTGATAGTACCCGTATTATCGTCAGCAAATACTGTACCTACTGTTAAGCTCAATGCGATAGCTAATGATGTACTCAAAAAAGTTTTCTTCATAGAAACTCTCTAAAATAGTAATTAATAAATAAAAGTAATAGCCACGTTTTTATATAAAATACTAGAATATAATTTTATAACAGATTCACTACGTGATTTTACTAATATATATATCATCTTAAAATAAATGAAGTTGGTTTTTTCTATATAAATCAATTTAATGATAGTGAATTTCTATAAGAGAGTAATTATTATTAAAGGATTGAAAATCAATGAATTATGTTTTTATTTTATATAAATAAAGTTCTTGTCATAATAAGATAGAGAAATAAGATGTATTCGTTTTTTATGTAATATATTTATCTAAATCACATCATTATAAGACTTGTTTTTATTTTATTTTATATTTAAATTACCCATTTAATGGGTATTATTTTCCTAAATTAAATTTTATAAATGATGTTAAATGTTTTTTCTCAGAAATATAGAAGAATATTAATTTCTTAAAGAAATTAATATTCTAATTAAGGAAAGTGTTATCATTTTCTATTGGCAGATCTTTTTAATATAGGAATTGCTCTTTCTTCTCCCCAGCTTTGTAGTGCTGCTAAAACGTGAGAGAGTGATTCTCCATCCTCGCTGAGTTTATATTCAACTTTGGGCGGAATTTCAGCATACACTTTGCGCTCGATAAGCCCGTCAGATTCAAGTTCACGTAACTGTTTAGTTAGCATTCTAGGTGTTATTGAAATAAGTTTTCTTTTTAGCTCATTAAATCGCAGTATTTTTCCCTGTAAATGGTAAAGGATCATGCCTTTTCCTTTTCCTCCCATCAGCTCTAAAGAGGCTTCAACCGGGCATCCATCATAGGTGTAGTCGTTATATCTATTCTTTTTGACAGTATCCATTTGTATCCTATATACATAAATTGTACGTACTTGCCAGATGGTAAATTATAATTAAAATGAGTCCGATACAAGTGTCTTATTTGGAATAGGTGTAATAAATGAATTTATTAAAGATATTGAAAACACGTTATGCGACAAAACATTTTGATAAAAACAAAGTGATCCCTGAGCAAGAATTAGAACAAATTAAAGCATTATTACAACTAAGCCCATCAAGTGTGAATACTCAACCGTGGCATTTTATCATCGCAAAAACGGATGATGCTAAGCAGAAAATTGCTGGCTCAACAGAGGGTGGATATGAGTTCAATAAAGAGAAAATATTAAGTGCTTCACATGTTGTGGTTATGTGTGCAAGAAATACATTGTCTGAAGAATATCTCTCTCATTTGCTTGAATTAGAAGATAAAGCAGGACGATATCCAGCAGCCGAATTTAAAGAGCAAAATAATCTCGCAAGATCATTTTTTGTTAATCTACATGAAAAACAACTTGGTGATTTATCTCATTGGATAGAGAAGCAGGTTTATTTAAATATGGGATCATTATTACTTGGAGCAGCAACGTTAGGAATAGATGCTCTTCCAATGGAAGGTTTTGATTTATCCAAAATAGATTCAACATTTTCTTTAAATGATAAAGGTCTTCATGCCGTGACAATTGTTGCATTAGGTTATAGAGAAGAAGATGATTTCAATTACAATTTACCAAAATCAAGATTGCCACAAAGTGAAATTATCACAGATATTTAGATTTTAAGTTTTTGATTTAAACCTCACTTTATTGAGTGAGGTTTTTTCATTATGTCGTTATCTATAAATATAAGAAAAGGTGCTAAATTAAGCACCTTTTTATTAACTAAATTAAACCAGTAGATTATTAATATTATTCTATATGAATATTAATTCTAACAGGCAATTTATATTCTCGATGTTCCCAACATTGAATATAGACAGGGAAAATTCCACTGTATTTTGTTTTATTTAAATGTGTGTTTTTTGCAGGATCATATATCAATCTTATTCTGAAATTTGAGCCAGTAGAATTATCAGGTGCAGCGGTTGTATTCATAGCAAATAAACCAGCGTCATTCCATTTATGTACAGTTAAATATAATATAGATACATTCCCATCACTATCAGATACTGGAATTTTAACTTGGCTTGATGTTTTACTTTGATCCCACCATTCTAATTTAGAAGGGCCTTGTTGTGGATAATGAGCAATAATACCATTGTGTGGTAAATCCGTATATTGATAATAGAATGGAAGATTTTCTATTTTATATTCCTTAAGTTTAAATGAAGAATTAAGATTTAAATAATTAGATGAATATGAAAAGGGGTTTATATTTACGAGTGGAGCTAGAATTTCTTTATCTAGCTCTCCCATTAATTGATCGACATTAGGTCTAACACCAATTCCATCTTTTACTCCTTCAGTGTAACTGGATTTTTTTAATAATGTTCTCATACTCTCTGGTGTTAACATAACGCCCATACTTTTGGCATGAGATTGTAATAATCCAAGAGCACTTGCACATAAAGGTGCGGCACTTGAAGTGCCATTAAATTTAGCAGTATATGTGGTAGTAGGATCATTATCTCGATTATATAAAGAGCCACCTCCTGTAGTTGCTACTTGAAAGCCCCATGAATTCACTAATGAGGTGGAGTGACCATAATTTGAAAAACCAGCTTTACTTCCATCATTAGGCATACAAGCACCCACTAATATGCCACCATTATCACCGTAATCTATAAATTGTGAGGGATCAGATAAATTAACGTTTGAATTACCTGCGGTATTGAGAACAATAACACCTTTTTGAGTTAGGTTATAAATGGTATCCCAGAATGATTTATACATGGATGCTGGAACCATTTTTTTTTCATGATTCCATGCACAGTATTCATAACTAACAATGTCTCCAGGTCTGGAATCACTTAAAACAGTACTCATTTGGTGAATATAATAAGAATATAGTTTTGCAGAATGAGCAATGCCCGTCATTCCAAAACCATTATTTTCAGCTGATATAACACCAACAGAACCTGTACCATGAATATTTTTTAATATTTCTTCTTTGGTTGTACCATTATTAGTAACAACAGTAATATTTTTATTTTGAAGATCTTCATGAAAACTGTTAACACCAAAATCAATATGTCGGATTACAGCTAATTGACCTGTATTTTCTTTAGCCCAAGCCTTTCGTACATTCATACCTTGATAGGGTTCATCGAGATATTTTTGGTAAGAAGAAAGATCAGGTGTCACTTCAGTAGTCGCTTTATCTAAATTAAAAGCGCTTTGTTTTATGTTATTAGATTCTAATAATTTAATACTATCAGGAGTGATAGAGACATAGACAATATCACTGTCCGCTTCTAATTTATCTGCGACAATTTTTACATCATTAATAGAGAGTGTACTTTTTAAAGTATAATACTCAAAGTTATGAATAGGATGATCTTTTTGAAATGAGGATAAATCAATAACCACTTTTTCTAAATCAAAAAATCCACGTTCTTTTTTCAGTAATTTATCTAATTTTGATTTTTTTCCTTTATTTATTTTTATTTGAATTGAGAATTTATCATTCTCATTAATCACTGGTTCTGAAAGTACGGATAGTTTATTTTCTAGCATTGAAAATAAAGGAGTTATTTTTTCCTTAATAAATTCTGATGGCTGAAAAACGACTTCATTAGAGGTGTGTTTACCGTCAGTATAATTAACCAGTACGGTATAAGTTCCAGGTGCATTGATATAAAAAGTCTGTCCACATTGTGTGTCGCTGATTTTCTCAATAACTTCATCGTTACTCATGAGAGATAAATCAAATTTTCCTTTATTTTCATTTACTTCTGCATAAATAGAAGGGGTGCTACTCATCATTTTATATACATTAATTTCATTACTCATAATACATTCCTTTGTTTAGTAAATAACTTTTAAATCCATATGATACTGTATAAATATACAGTTATTTTGTGTGTTTTAAATATAAGAAATCTCCTAAAGGGAAATTTACAATGTGGTATATAAAAAATACTTATTAATTACGGAGTAGATAAGAATGAATGAGGCAACAAAGTGTTGTTTAGCACATCAATTATAAAAATTTTATTTATTTTTATAATGAAAATTAAAAAAATCATTAAAAATATTCGCTAGCCATTGAGGTTTTTCCTCATGTACAACATGTGAAATAAAGGGCAGATTCAGTAATGAGGCAGGTTCAATATTATCAACGATTTCTTGTGAATGAGATAAAGAAACCAGCATATCATTATCACTACGGTAGACTAAAACAGAGTCGTGGTATTTTTAATTTTTTCATTAGGATAGCCAGTTGTACTTTGATCTAACCACATTGCTTTAACTTGATTAAATAGGCGTTCAAAATCAGGTTTGGAATTAATATCTTGGTAATATTCACACTCTTGAGGAAAATTGTGTCGCCAATATTCAAGTGTAATCTTTTGATAGATCTCTTTAGCGGGATCATCATCCGTTAATTACCAACTAGCACAACAAAGTTTACCAATGACAGTCAAATCATAGGAAAAATATATGGCGATTATTTAATAAAAAGAGAGTGCTTAAATACTCTCTTTTTATTTTTTATTAAAAAATATAAAAACTATTGTTCAGATGCTTTTATATAATGTGTTTTTTCATTTATTTCATCTAATACTAAATCAGTATCTAGCTTGTTTTTTATTGATATTCTTCCACTAAAAACATCATTCATTCTCTCTTTGTCTAAGGCATTTTCCCAGCGAGCAACAACAATACAGGCGCAAGCATTGCCAACAAGATTGGTCAATGCGCGACACTCTGACATAAAGCGGTCAATACCTAGTATCAAAGCCATACCTGCAACGGGAACACTAGGAACAACCGATAATGTTGCTGCAAGAGTAATGAAACCGGCTCCTGTAACACCTGCTGCACCTTTTGAGCTGATCATGGCAACAAACAGTAATGTAATTTGTTCTGTTAATGACAAATCAACGCCTGTTGCTTGCGCAATAAATAATGCCGCCATGGTCATATAGATATTAGTGCCATCTAAATTAAAGGAGTAACCAGTTGGAATAACTAAACCGACAACGGATTTTTTACAACCCAGTTTTTCCATTTTACTCATTAATGTAGGTAGTGCGGCTTCAGACGAAGAAGTACCTAATACTAACCAAAGTTCATCTTTTATGTATTTAATTAAAGAGAGAATAGAAAAGCCATTATATTTAGCAACCGCACCCAAAACGACCAATACGAAAAGTAATGCTGTTAAATAAAAAGTAATTACCAACAACATTAAATTTCCAATGGAGGAAATACCATATTTACCTATCGTAAAAGCCATTGCACCAAAGGCACCAATAGGTGCTAACTTCATTAGCATACCAACCATCTTAAAAACAGGTTCACAAAGATGCTGTAAGAAATTTAATACAGGTTCACCCCGTGAACCTATTGATGCTAATGCCAGACCAAAAACTACAGAAACAAACAGCACTTGTAAGATATTACCGTTAACTAATGGACTAACGATAGTATCAGGGATGATATTCATGAAAAAATCAACAAGAGAAGAGCTGTGCGCCTGAGTGACATACATTTCTACTCGGCTACTGTCTAATGATTCAGGAGAGATATTTAAACCGTCACCAGGGCGAATAATATTGGCAGTGATTAATCCAATAACAAGTGCAATTGTAGAAAATGTGAGAAAGTAAATCATTGATTTACCCGCTACTTTTCCGACTGCTTTCATATTGTTCATACCAGCAATGCCTGTCACTACGGTTAGAAAGATAACAGGTGCGATGATCATTTTTACTATTTTGATAAATCCATCACCCAAAGGTTTGAATGACTCACCAATATCAGGGTAAAAATGTCCTAATAGAATACCGAAAATGATAGCAATAATAACTTGGATATATAACACACGATAAAAGGGGAGCTTGCGGGATGAAGTCTGCATAAAAATTCCCTGTAACTGAAAGATATTGACTAAATAAAAAAGAAATTATGATGTAAATTATTATTTACATTTATTTTGTTGTGACAGGTAACTTAAAGGTATGCGTAAATCAGGTCAATAAAATAAAGTTGATTTTATCAAATATTGTGCTCTTCATCTAAAAAATTAGATTTAATTTCAATTTGTCGCTTTTTTTGGAATTTATTTTTCTTAAATCAATAAGTTAATGAAATTATAATTTGTTTTAATTTATTGTATTTCTTTAAAGTCATGTATATTTAGCTTTATTTTTTGGTGAATAAAATGATTTAAATGTAAAAAGTATGGGCAGGGAGAGGTAGAGAAGGAATTGACTTACAATTATTTGTTTTTATTGATAAAATAAACGCAATAAAATAAATAGCGATATATAAAGAAAACACTTCAATTTGAATGAGTGGTACAACAACTGTATAAAAAAGAATAACACTACTAAAAATTATTATGGCAGAGTCGCCCAGCCAATATTTGAAAAATAAAAGTTTTAGAGAATATTGTTTTTTTATCAGACCTTTTAATATATTCACAAATTTGTTCTTAATTTATAAATTAAAAAATTATAAAAATAAGCAGGAAATAATCTATGAGAAAAAGAGAAAATAATAAATATAAAAAAAGATAAGTGTTTATTCGTAATGGTAAGGAATATAAAAATAAAAGAGCACATATGCGCTCTTTTATGGATCATGGAAAATGATCTTTATTTTACTGGGATTTTAATCGAATTGTCAGATTCAATTTCAATAGGAGCTAATGGAGCATCCTCAATAAATTCACTTGATGTTCTGCCACTAAAGACATCATTCATTCTTTCTTTATCTAAGGCATTTTCCCAACGAGCAACAACGATACAAGCGCAAGCATTGCCCACAAGATTGGTTAATGCACGACACTCTGACATAAAGCGATCAATTCCTAGAATTAATGCCATACCTGCGACAGGAACACTCGGTACAACGGATAAGGTTGCGGCTAAAGTAATAAAGCCTGCACCAGTAACACCAGCCGCACCTTTTGAACTGATCATTGCAACTAAAAGTAGTGTAATTTGTTCTGTTAATGAAAGATCGATACCAGTAGCTTGTGCAATAAATAGAGCTGCCATGGTCATATAGATGTTAGTGCCGTCTAAGTTAAAGGAATAACCTGTTGGAATAACTAAGCCGACAACTGATTTTTTACAACCTACATTTTCCATTTTACGCATTAAGCTAGGTAAAGCAGCTTCCGAAGAAGATGTACCTAATACTAACCAAAGTTCATCTTTAATATATTTAATTAAAGAGAGAATAGAGAAGCCATTATATTTTGCAACAGCACCTAACACGACAAGAACGAATAATAATGAAGTTATATAGAAAGTCAGAACAAGTAATACCAAGTTACTGATTGATGAAATACCATATTTACCAATAGTAAAGGCCATTGCACCAAAAGCACCGATAGGGGCTAATTTCATTAGCATACCGACCATTTTGAATACAGGTTCAGAGAAGTTTTGTAAAAACTTAAGAACTGGCTCACCACGAGTACCGATAGACGCTAAGGCAATACCAAAAACCACAGAAACAAACAGTACTTGTAAGATATTTCCATTAACTAATGGGCTAATAACCGTGTCAGGAATAATATTCATTAAGAAGCCAACAATTGATGAGTCATGCGCTTTTGCTACATAACTTTCTACTTTGCTCGCATCTAATGAGGCTGGGGAAATATTGAGACCATCACCTGGGCGAATAACGTTTGCAACAATTAAACCAATAATTAATGCAATGGTAGAGAAAGTCAGGAAGTAAGCCATGGATTTACCCGCAACTGTACCTACTGCTTTCATATTATTCATACCAGCAATACCCGTTACGACGGTTAAGAAGATAACTGGTGCGATGATCATTTTTACAATTTTGATAAATCCATCACCAAGAGGTTTAAAAGATTCACCAATGTCAGGATAAAAATGTCCAAGTAAGATACCGAGTAAAATGGCAACAATCACTTGCACGTATAATACTTTATAAAGCGGTTGTTTTTGAGTTGAAGTTTGCATGAAGATTTCCCTGCACCTATTGGTACATTATTTATATATTTATTTGTATGTTAGAAATAACTGAGATGTAAATATAATTTTACATTATTGTATTTTTATTGATGCTAACTTAAATGTATGAGTAATTTAGGTCAATAACATAAAATCTATTTAGTTAATTATTGAGTGCTGAATCGAAAAAAATAGTAAGAAAAATTTATTTCGTACATTTCTTGGCGTTAAAGGTAAGATAATGTGGAATTGGTGAGATAAATTCTGCTTTTTAAGTGATTGTTGGTGTTAAATGTCGTCAAGGTTTTTAATCACATAATCTAAATGTTACCTTTTGGCGTGTAAATCTATATATACAATAAGAGTCGATATCATGATAACAATTACCCTTAACTGAATAATGGCTAGGGTAATTGTTAAAAATAAATTAGCTCTTTTTATTACTCACTTTCTTCGCGAATAAAAGAAATTAATTCAGGTTGTGCAATACGTTTGTAATCTTGTGTATTAAGAATAATTGAGCGTTCTAATGTGCCTGCATTAAAAGCGAGTTCATTAAAACGTTCAAAAAGTAGAGGGTCAGCCACAAGCTTTAATGCAGGGTGAAAACTAAAGGGAGGAATAGCACCAAATACACATTGGGTAAGATCGTCAACTTCTTTAGGGCTTGCTAGAGATGCCCTTGTTCCACCAATTTGATGAGCGAGTTTTGATAGATCGGCTTGTTTATCGGCGGGTAATATCGCAAGAACATGTTGTTTAATACCGTTACCTTTTATATGACAAACAAGTCCTTTTGCTCCCTGTCCTAATTGTGTTCCTCTAATTTTTGCAACTTCTTCAGAACGACCTGCGGTAGGGTGTTCCATTACACGATAAGTCGCATGGTTTTTATCTAATAAAGTAGTAAGTTGCTCGAAAATAGTCAAAGACATCAATGACTCCTGATTAATAAGTTATTTATTTAAGGTCATTATACGACTTTAAAAAAAATATTCTGCTGTGATGTTTATGGCTGGTTTTGATTATTTTGATAAGCTTTTCAAATTATTTTGTTACAAATGATAATATGTTAATAGTATTATCCTATTGAATTAATAGGGTAATTGGGCTTCTTTATTTAATTACCTGTAATAACATGATAAACAAATTGATATTTATTCATTATTTTGATGATGATCAATTTAAGAACAAAAAGAATAGAACATATTAAAACGTAGATTTAATTACTAAAAAGGAAGTCAATAATGGCAGTTTCAACATTCTATATCCCTTCTGTAAATAAAATTGGTGCTGGTTGCCTTGCTGATGCTGTAAGTTCAATGAAAGACTTCGGTTTTCATAAAGCGTTGATCGTCACTGATAGCATTTTAAATCAACTGGGTGTTGTTGATAAAGTCATTAAGTTACTGACAGAAGCTGGTATTTCTAGCGTAACTTATGACGGAACTGCACCAAACCCTACTGTTGAGAACGTAGAAGCGGGTTTAGCTCTGCTGAAAGAAAATCAATGTGACTGTGTGATTTCTTTAGGCGGTGGTTCTCCACATGATTGCGCTAAAGGTATCGCGTTAGTGGCTTCTAATGGTGGAAAAATTGCAGATTACGAAGGTGTTGATCGTTCAGCTAAACCTCAATTACCACTGATTTCAATTAATACCACTGCAGGTACTGCATCAGAAATGACACGTTTTTGTATCATCACAGATACAGCGCGTCATATCAAAATGGCTATCGTTGATAAAAACGTCACTCCAATCTTATCTGTAAATGACTCAGAATTAATGATTGGTATGCCAAAAGGCTTAACCGCTGCAACAGGTATGGATGCATTAACTCATGCGGTTGAAGCGTATGTCTCAATCGCTGCAAACCCAATCACCGACGCGTGTGCATTAAAAGCAGTTACTATGATCAGCGAGTCTTTACGTAAAGTTGTTGATAATGGTGGTGATGCACAAGCTCGTGAAAACATGGCTTACGCTCAATTCTTAGCAGGTATGGCATTTAATAACGCTTCTTTAGGTTATGTACATGCTATGGCTCACCAATTAGGTGGTTTCTATAACTTACCTCATGGTGTGTGTAATGCGGTTTTATTACCACATGTTCAAGCTTATAACATCCAAGCCGCTGCGGGTCGCTTAAAAGATATCGCACAAGCAATGGGTGTTGATGTTTCTGCAATGAGCGATGAGCAAGGTGCTCAAGCATGTATCGAAGAAATTCGTAAAATGGCTAAAGATGTGGGTATTCCAGCAGGTCTAAAAGAATTAGGCGTGAAAGAAGAAGATTTCAAAACATTAGCTGAAAATGCGCTGAAAGATGCTTGTGCAATCACTAACCCTGTTCAGGGTACTGAAAGTGATGTTATCGAGTTATTCCGCCAAGCTATGTAATGCTCAAGACATAAATAACAACTGATACTTGTTATTTTATGTCTTAACTAAGTAATAAAAGCACCTCAAAATTTCTCATTGAGGTGCTTTTTTGTTTATATGTTACTTTCTCGTTTGGTAGCTTTAGAGAGGATTGATTAGCTAGAGATTATTCGGCTTTTTTATGACGCTCTTGCAGGCAACCAATGACATCAGAGAGTGATAATGATTGGTCTTGTAACAATACCATTAAGTGATAGAGCAAATCAGAGGCTTCGTTTCTTAGCTCTTCTCTGTCATTAACTGTGGCGGCTAATGCGGTTTCTACACCTTCTTCTCCAACTTTTTGAGCTATTCGTTTTGTACCGCTGGCGTAAAGACGGGCAGTGTACGAGCTATCTGGTGAAGCATTTTTACGCTCACGTAATATATTCTCCAGCTCATAGAGAAATCCCCACTGGCTTTGTGCAGGAGCAAAGCAACTTTCAGTGCCATTATGGCAAGTTGGTCCAATCGGGTTAGCTAAAATAAGTAAAGTATCATTATCACAGTCAGGATAAATATTGACTAATTTGAGAAAGTTGCCTGATGTTTCACCTTTTGTCCATAAACGTTGCTTAGTGCGAGAATAGAAAGTGACATTTCCACTTTTTAGTGTCATATCTAGCGCTTCTTTATTCATGTAGCCTAGCATTAATACATCACCTGAAATGGCATTTTGGATAATAACTGGCATGAGATTATCCACTTTTTCCCAATCTAATTGCGCTAATGTTTCACTATTCATTATATTCTTACCTTAACGTCATTTTTTGCAAGATATTGTTTTAATTCGTTAATGTTGATAATTTGTTTGTGAAAAACAGACGCTGCAAGTGCGCCATCAACATTGGCTAATTTGAAGGCATCAAGAAAGTGTGACATTTCGCCAGCACCACCAGAGGCAATAAGAGGTACATCTGCAACTTGGCGCACTTGAGCTAATTGTTTCAAGTCATAGCCTTGTCTTACACCATCTTGATTCATCATATTTAAAACAATTTCACCTGCGCCTAGCTTTTGAACTTCACGTACCCAATCAAGTGTTTTCCAGTGTGTTTGTTGAGTGCGTTTCTCATCACCTGTGAATTGATAAACTAGGTATTCACCTGTCTTTTCATCAAACCAAGTATCGATACCTACGACAACACATTGCACACCGTAGCGTTCTGCCAAGCGTGAAATCAATGTTGGATCAGAAAGCGCAGGGGAGTTGATCGAAATCTTGTCTGCCCCAAAAGAGAGAATTTTTCCTGCATCTTCAACAGAACGAATGCCACCAGCAACACAAAATGGTATATCAATGACTTCAGCGACGCGTGACACCCAGCTTTTATCAACAACTCGACCATCAGAAGAGGCGGTAATATCATAAAATACAAGCTCGTCAGCGCCTTCTTTGGCATAACGTTCAGCAAGAGGGACAATATCTCCAATAATTTCATGATTACGAAATTGAACACCTTTAACGACTTGTCCATCACGAACATCAAGACAAGGAATTATGCGTTTTGCCAACATGATATCGCCTCTTTTAATGTAAATTTGCCTTCTAATAATGCTCGACCAACAATAATACCAGTGACGCCAGATGCTGGAAGTGCTGCGATATCTTGTAAATTACCAATACCACCAGAAGCTTGAAATAAAATGTCAGGAAAACGTTGGCTAATTTCTGTATACAATTCAACGTTAGAGCCTGCCAATGTGCCGTCACGAGAAATATCGGTACACAACACATGTTTTAATCCGACACTTTGATAAAGTTCGATGATCTCTTCGAGGGTATAGGGGGAATTTTCTTGCCAGCCACTCACCGCTACCCATTTTTTGCCTTGTTTATCAATACGAACATCAAGGGCTAACACAATGGCATCTGCACCATAACGTTCAAACCACGTTTTCACCATTTCGGGCTGACTGATTGCAGTAGAGCCAATAACAACTCTGCTTGCCCCTGCATCGAGTAATGATTTCACATCATCTTCAGTGCGAATGCCACCACCCACTTGTACTGGTATATTCACACAAGCAACAAGCTCTTTTAACAGTGAAATTTGGCGGGCAGAAGGATCTTTTGCACCTGTTAGATCCACTAAATGAAGGAGTTTTGCACCGTCTTTTTCATATTGTTGATAGCGTGTCAGCGGATTATCATCGTAATCGCGTTGTTTTGCATAATCACCTTGATGAAGGCGAACGACTTTTCCGTCAATTAAATCTAATGCTGGAATGATCATAACGCGTTACATCTCCAAAAAATTCTTGATAAGTTGGGCCCCAGCTTTTCCTGAGCGCTCTGGGTGAAATTGCACACCATAAAAATTATCTTTTTGAATTGCGCTACTAAAACGAGAGCCGTATTCAGTTTCGGCAATGGTTGATTCATTTAATGCTAAACCATAGCTGTGAACAAAATAGAACCAAGCATCATTATCAAGAGAACGAAAAAGGGGATGGGCAGGCTTTGCTAATACTTGATTCCAACCCATATGAGGTAATGGTAAACCAGCTGTATCTAACTTATCAATTGTGCCATCAACTAACCCTAATAAAGGGACACCTTTTCCTTCTTCACTCAGAGAAGCCAATATTTGCATGCCTAAACAAATCCCTAAAACAGGCTGTGTTAATGCTTTAATTAAAGGAATTAATTCGCGTGCTTCCAGTTGTTCCATTGCTGCGCGAGCCGTTCCCACTCCAGGTAAAAAGAGTTTATCCGCAGATAGCACAACGTTTTTTTCATAGGAAATAATGGGATCATAGCCGAGTCGCTTAACGGCATAAGCGACGGAGGCTAAATTGGCACAACCTGTATCGAGAATAACCACTTTCATCACAGAACACCTTTTGAGCTTGGTAAAGTATTACCTTCAACACGAATGGCTTGGCGTAATGTACGACCAAAGACTTTGAATAAGCTTTCTGCTTTGTGGTGATCGTTTTTGCCTTTCGATTTTAGGTGTAATGTGCAACCCATGGTGTAAGAGAGTGAACGGAAAAAGTGTTCTATCATCTCAGTACTTAGATCACCGACACGTTGATATTTAAATTCTGCTTTGTATTCAAGGTGTGGGCGACCTGAAATATCTAATGCACAGCTTGCAAGGCATTCATCCATCGGTAATGTAAAACCAAAACGAGCAATGCCGCGTTTATCACCCAATGCTTCACGCAGGGCTTCACCTAAAGCAAGACCCGTGTCTTCAACAGTGTGGTGATCGTCAATCACTAAGTCGCCTTGTACATTGATGTTCATACGAAAACCGCCGTGAGTGGCAATTTGATCAAGCATATGATCAAAGAAGCCAACACCAGTGCTGATTTGGCTGTCACCTTCACGATCAAGCCAGATATCAATAGCAATTTGCGTCTCTTTTGTCTTACGTTCAACGTGAGCGTAGCGATCTTTTTTGGTGAGTTGTTCTGTGATGACCGCCCAATTAAGCTCATTGGAATTATAAAGTAAGCCTTTGATACCCATATTTTCAGCTAACTGAATATCTGTTTGTCTATCGCCAATAACGTAGCTGTTATCTTTATCGAGTGCGCCATCAACTAAGTATTGTGTCACAAGCCCTGTTTCAGGTTTGCGACAAGGGCAGTTATCTTCAGGTTTATGAGGGCAAATTAAAACATCATCAAAAGTTATTCCTTGTGATGACAAAATTTGCATCATCAAATTATGAGGAGGATCGAAATCCGCTTGAGGAAAACTTTCTGTACCTAATCCATCTTGATTAGTGATCATAATAAGCTTGTAACCTGCTTTTTGTAGCGCGGTCAGTGCGGGGATCACACCATTTTCAAAGGCGAGTTTATCGAGTCTATCAACTTGATAATCTGTAGGTGGCTCGGTGATTAAAGTGCCATCACGGTCAATAAAAAGAATTTTTTGGCTCATGGTAAGCTCCCTCAGTTGCGATTTTTGTTGTTATCGTTTTATCTTTTATACGTTTGCAGTTTGAATATTTTTTATAGCGTTGATCACGCTATCACATTCTTCGGTAGTACCGATAGAAATACGCAAGCAACCATTAAGCCCATATTGACGTTGTTGATCGCGTAAAATAATCCCTTGCTCCCATAAAGTACGGAAAACCTGATTAGCATCAGTGAATTTCACTAAAATATAGTTGGTTTCACTGTTATAAACCTGCTCGACATTCGGTAATTTTTTTAACGCTTCAGATAAGACCGTTCTGTTACGTGATATTTCAGCAACACGATTTTTCATCACATCAATACCTACCTCAGTTAATGCTTGTGCTGCAATATCGGCAACAGGTGTTGACAATGGATATGGGGCGATCACTTTTAGTAATAATTCAATGACTGGTGGATTGGCAAGCGTAAATCCACAGCGCAACCCTGCTAATGCAAATGCTTTCGATAAGGTGCGCAAAATGACTAAATTCGGATAATCTTCAAGCCATGAAACAATTGATGCTTGTGGACAAAATTCTATATAAGCTTCATCAACTGCAACTATAGCTTTGCCTTTAGCGAGTTCTAATACATCACGAATAAGTGAAGGGTTAACAATGTTTCCTGTTGGGTTATTGGGGCTACAAATATAGATCAGTTTTACATTATCAAGCTTTGATGCAATGGCTTTGACGTCGGGGCTCCAATCAGCAAGTGTAGGGACAACACGTTGTTCTATACCAAATGTTTCTGCACTTACGCTATACATGCCATAAGTGGGAGGACAATAAAGCACAGCATCTTTACCAGGTTCGCAAAACGCACGAATAAGTAGTTCAATGGCTTCATCTGCCCCACGACTGACTAAGACTTGATTTGGATTAACACCTGCATATGCAGCATAACGATTAATGACATTAACAGGCTGACACTCAGGATAACGGTTTAAATTTTTTTCATTAAAAGTAAATTCAGGTGCAACGGGGTATTCATTTGCATTTAACCAAACCGAACCATTTCCACCTAAACGTCTAGCAGATTGATAAGGAGTTAACTCACGTACATTTTTTCGGGCAAGTGAGGTGATATCAAATTCATTTTTCATTGTTATTTTTCCCCTGAGCCAAAGCATTAACACGAAGTGTGACCGCATTTTTGTGAGCGGTTAATTGTTCAGCTTGCGCTAGTATTTCAATAGTTTGTGCTAAATCAGATAAACCTTGTGCTGTGAGTTTTTGTACAGTCATGCGTTTCATAAAGTCAGCTAGACCTAAACTTGAGTAGGTTGAGGTATAACCATAAGTCGGTAGAACATGATTAGTGCCTGAAGCATAATCTCCCGCAGATTCAGGAGACCAAGCACCAAGAAAAACAGAACCGGCACTGGTAATGCTATCAACACGTGCATCAGCATCATTAGTTTGAATAATCAAGTGTTCAGGGCCATAGCTATTGCTGATTTCAATACATTGATCGAGATCGCGAGTAATAATGACTCGACTTTCAGCTAAAGCTTGTTTGGCAATTTCAGCTCGGCTTAATTGAGTAAGTTGTGTTTCCGTTTCAGCAATAACGGCTTTGGCTAATGTTTCATCTGGGGTTAATAATACGACTTGTGAATCAGGGCCATGCTCTGCTTGCGACAGTAAGTCAGCAGCAATGAATGCAGGATTTGCATCTGCATCAGCAATCACCAAAACTTCTGAAGGGCCTGCTGGCATATCAATAGCTGCACCTTGTAGCGATTGGCTGACTTGACGTTTGGCTTCAGTAACATAAGCATTACCGGGGCCAAAAATTTTATCTACTTTAGGGATAGATTCTGTACCAAACGCCATTGCTGCAATCGCCTGCGCGCCACCCACTTGGAATATTTCATCAATACCAATTTGTTGAGCAATATATAAAATTTCATCAGCAATAGGAGGGGGGGAGCAAAGAATAACTTTGCGACAACCTGCAATACGCGCTGGGATACCTAACATCATTACGGTTGAAAGTAATGGAGCCGAACCACCAGGAATATAAAGTCCTACAGCATCAATGGGTCTGCTTACTTGTTGACAAAATACACCAGGTTGAGTTTCCACGTTGATAGTGTTAGGAATTTGAGCTTCATGAAAACGACGAATATTATTCATCGCCTGTGCTATTGCTTGTTTTATTTCGTTATTTAGTCTTGTTGTGGCTTCATCAATTTGCGTTTTTGGCACCAATACACTTTCCGGCGCTGCCTTATCGAATTTTTGGCTAAGTGCTTTAAGCGCTTTATCCCCATCATTGCGTACCTGTGAAATGATGCTAGCAACTTGTTCTGTAATTGAACCGGATGCTGAAATAGCAGGGCGAGTTAATAGCACTTGTTGCTGTTCTTGCGTGCATTCATTCCAGTAATTTAATGTATTAAAACCCGTTTTCATCATTTCACCTTATTCCATCATTTTTTCAATTGGTAAAACAAGAATTGAACTCGCACCTAATGCTTTTAGTTTTTCCATGGTTTCCCAGAATAGGGTTTCACTGCTGACCATGTGCATTGCAACGCGATTCTGGTCACCCGCAAGAGGTAGAATAGTAGGTCTTTCAGCACCAGGAAGTAACGCAATGACATCTTCGAGGCAATCACTTGGTGCGTGTAACATAATGTATTTTGATTCTCGAGCTTGGATGACACCTTGAATACGAGTCAGTAAACGGTCGATAAGGGCTTGTTTGTCGGTTTCCATTTCTCCGTCGCGTTGGATCAAACACGCTTTTGAACGGTAAATAACTTCAACTTCTTTCAGACCGTTAGCTTCTAATGTTGCACCAGTAGAAACTAAGTCGCAGATAGAGTCAGCAAGACCTGCACGAGGAGCGACTTCAACAGAGCCATTTAATAGACATGATTTAAATTTGATGCCTTTTTGGTCTAAATAACGTTTTAGTAGATTGGGGTAAGAGGTGGCAATACGTGTATTATCTAGGCATTCAACACCTTGATAGTCGAAATCAACAGGAGTCGCAAGAGATAAACGGCAACCACCAAAATCGAGGCGTCGTAGCGTGAGATAGCTTGGGTTTTCGCCTTGTGCACGGCGTTTTAATAATTCTTCTTCTAATACGTTTTCACCAATAATCCCTAAATCAACCACGCCGTCCATCACTAGACCTGGAATATCGTCATCTCTTACACGTAAAATATCGATTGGCATATTTTCCGCATAAGCGATCAGACGTTGTTGGTTTAAGTTAATTTTGATGCCACAACGCGCTAAAAGGGCACGAGACTCATCACTTAAACGACCTGATTTTTGCATTGCAATTCTTAATCTTGTTTTGTCTAACATAATATTACCCTGTCCTTGTCTCAATTTTTTGTTTGAAAATTAGCTATAAAAAAACCCCGGAAGTTGCCTTCCGGGGTTTTTATTGTTTGTCTGCATTCAGACCACCGGAAGCGTTTCTTAAACGTCTTCCAGCACTCATCGCCTGAAAGACTAGTCAGGATGATGGTGATGATGGTGGTTTAGTTGAATGCTATACATAATTATTTTCCTAGCTAATTACACTATTTGTTATTTGATATGCCCGTTACTATTAATTTGTATTTAGTAACCAACATTCAGAATTTGTCTGCCTTTCAACCTACATGATTTGCAAAGTGAAAAGCAACCTATTTTTTAATAATAATTTAATTATTTTGTAACCTTTTGTTTTTAATGCTATTTTAATATTTCTCTTATTTACTTAATGTGGCAAGTGAGCGAGTATATAGGGGTATGCTAAAAATTAACGAAATATAAGTAGTATTTATATGTAATGGCGAAATGAAAATTTTATAGCATACTTTAACTAAGCCATTTAAGTAGGGGAGCAAAATGAAACGAATAACCATCGTTGGATTAGGTTGGTTAGGTTTACCACTTGCCGCTGCGTTGCGTGATGCAGGTTATCAAGTTAAAGGGACTAAAACCACCGAAGATGGCGTAGAAGCAGCAAGAATGAGTGGCGTTGATTGCTGTTTAGTGAATTTAACACCCGCAATTGAATGTGATAGAGATGATTTTGATTACTTAATGGAAACTGACGTACTGATCATCACGTTGCCACCAAGTGCCGCTGGTGGCGGTTATGATTATGTTGAAGCTATTCAAACGTTAGTGGATAGTGCAATGTCTCGCCATGTTACGAGAGTGATTTATATTAGTTCTACTTCTGTATATGGCAATCAAACAGGTAATATCACAGAAGAAATGGATATTCGGCCAGAAACACAATCGGCAAAAATGTTAGCTGAAGTTGAAAACTGGTTACATCGTTTACCGTTAACCACGGTTGATATTCTTCGATTGGCTGGGTTAGTTGGCCCTGGTCGTCATGCTGGACGTTTTTTATCAGGTAAAAAACAGGTAAAAGGCGCGCATCAGTGTGTCAATTTAGTCCATTTAGATGATGTAATTTTTGCGGTTGAACAACTGCTTGCACAAAATGAAGGTGGTCATTTATATAATTTATGTGCCCCAATTCATCCTAAAAAGAAAGATTTTTACTCAAGAGTATCCTCTCAGCTTGATCTTATTCCCCCAGAATTTGCAGATGAAGAGAAGCCGTTAATACGGGAGATTGACGGTCAGGAGATCTGTCGAGATCTTGGATTCCATTACCATTATCCAGATCCCGACAAAATGCCAATGAATTAACTTACAGGCAGTAACACGACATCACGGAAAAGAGATCTTTCACTTAATTGTGCAAACCATCGTTCAATATGTGGGAAGTGAGGTCGGTCTTTACAAACCTCGAGCCATGGATAAACCAGTGGTGCGATAGCGATATCAGCAAGAGAGATCTCATCTCCAGCAAAATAAGTTGTTTTTGCCAGTTGGTTATCTGCAATTTTTATCAGTTTGTTAAGCTTTTCTTTTAATGCTTCAACAAGCTCGGGGTTCTGTTGCTCTTTAGGTGTGCGAACAATCATTATCATCATTTGTTGAATGGGTGAAAATAGGCTGCCATTTGACCAATCCATCCATTTTTCTACATTTGCTCGTTGTTTAGGATCAATTGGATAGAGTGCGTTATTCTCATATTTTGAGCATAAATAACGAATAATGGTGTTAGACTCCCATAACACAAAGTCATCATCTTGTAATGTTGGGATAGAAGCGTTGGGATTCATTGCTAAATAATTTGCTTCATTGAGTCCGCCAAATGGGCCTCCAACATCAATTTGCTCATAAGGAACATTTAACTCCTTTAAGCACCAAAGAACTTTTTTAACGTTAGATGAGTTTTTTCTACCCCAGACTTTTAACATAAAGGTCTCCTAAACCACGATAAGTAATAAAATTTCCCTCTATAGGGCGCTAAACATGAATATAAGATAAATCTCTATATATCAATGTTGGCGTCTTATTCCAGAAAGCCATATAGTAGGAAAGCTTTAACAAATTGATATAAAAGGGTGATCGGTAATGAAAAAAAATATTCCATCTGTTCTGGGTAAGGTTACCGCGGGAATGGGTTTACTGCTAATTATTTCTAGTCCTTCATTTGCGGTAAATAATCCTGTACCTCCTCAAATAGAGGCAAAATCTTATGTATTAATGGATTACAATAGCGGAAAAATTTTGGCATCGGAGAAACCTGATGAGCGTTTAGATCCCGCAAGTCTGACCAAAATCATGAGTAGCTATGTGGTTGGACAAGCCATCAAAGAAGGGCGAATGTCGCCAGACGATATGGTGATTGTAGGGCGCAATGCGTGGGCAACAGGTAATCCGGTATTAAAAGGTTCATCATTGATGTTCTTGAAACCGGGTGATCAGGTCAAAGTCATTGATTTAAATCGTGGTATGGTCATTCAATCAGGTAATGATGCGAGTATCGCATTAGCTGAACATGTTGCGGGCAGTCAGGAAACCTTTGTGGATTTAATGAACTCCTATGCTAACAATCTGGGTTTAAAAAATACGCACTTTAAAACAGTCCATGGATTAGATTCTGACGGGCAATATACAACAGCACAAGATATGGCACTGTTAACAGCTGCTATGATCCGTGATGTTCCTTCAGAATACGAAATACATAAAGAAAAAGAATTTACATTCAACAATATTCGTCAGCCAAACCGCAATCGTTTATTGTGGAATAAGAATATGAATGTTGATGGTGTGAAAACAGGTCACACGAGTGGTGCTGGATATAATCTTGTATCTTCGGCAACTGAAGGTGATATGCGCTTAATTGCGGTTGTTTTAGGAACTCCATCAGATAAAATCCGTTTTGCTGAAAGTGAAAAATTATTAGGCTGGGGTTTTCGTTTTTTCGAAACGGTAACACCGGTTAAAGAAAACACACCACTAACAACGCAAAAAGTATGGTATGGCGATAAAGGTGAAGTGGCTTTAGGTGTCGCTAATGATGCTTCAATCACTATTCCTAAAGGTGAACTGAAAAATTTAAAAGCCTCGTTTACTTTAACTAATCCAGTATTAGAAGCGCCACTAACGCAAAATCAGGTTGTGGGTACAGTTAACTTCTTATTAAACGATGAAATCATTGAACAACGTCCTTTAGTGGTAAAAGAAGCGGTTGAAGAAGGTGGTTTCTTTAGTCGTATTTGGGATTTTGTGGTTAAAACAGTATCTGGCTGGTTTAACGCTATTTTTGGTTAATTTATCAATAATAGTTTTATCAATGCGTTACTGAGATTTCACCCATAAAGAAAGATTAGTTGTTGTTTTTAAAAAAAATCCGTAATTAAAATAATGATTACGGATTTTTTGTATTTAATGAGATAAAGAGATTGCACACTTTAGAGACTTAAATAAGTCCATCAATTTTCCCTTGATTATCAACATCTACGGCAATGGCTGCTGGAGTTTTCGGTAGTCCAGGCATAGTGGTGATAGAGCCTGTCAGTGCGACAACAAAGCCAGCGCCAGCAGAAACATATACTTCACGCACATTTATCGAAAAATCAGTAGGGCGACCTAATAAAGCGGGATTATCCGAGAGAGAATATTGTGTTTTTGCCATGCATACGGGGAAATGACCGAAACCCATATTTTCTATTTGTTCCAACATTTTGCGAGCATGTTGGCTATAGGTCACACCATTTGCTCCATAGATCTCTTTTGCGACAGTATTAATTTTTTCACTAAGTGAGGCATTATCAGGATAAATTAATTGGAATTGACTATGTTCATTTTCAAGTGTATCAATGATTTGATTCGCTAATTCAATACCGCCTGCGCCCCCTTTTTCCCACACTTTTGTAATTGCAAATCGACAATCCCTATCTAGACAAAATTGCTCGATAAACTGATGTTCTGCAATACTATCGGTAACATAGGCATTAAGTGAAACAATCACAGGTAAGCCATATTTTTTAAGGTTTTCAATATGTTTTTCTAGATTGACAATACCTTTTTCAAGCGCAACTAAATCCTCATTATTCCATTCTCCTTTCCCTAAGCCACCGTTATATTTTAGTGCTTTTGTAGTCACAACAATCACTGCACAATCTGGGTGTAATCCACTTATTCTGCATTTTATATCAAAGAATTTTTCAGCACCTAAATCAGCACCAAAACCCGCTTCTGTAATAGTGATATCAGCAAGTTGAAGAGCCAATTTTGTTGCTCTCACACTATTACAACCATGGGCAATATTAGCGAATGGGCCACCATGAATAATTGCTGGCGTATTTTCGAGTGTCTGCACTAGATTAGGGTTAATAGCATCTTTTAACAAACTGGCCATTGCGCCAACAGCTTGTAAATCGTTAGCAGTGATAGGGGCGCCATTGTAAGAATAAGCAACAATAATCTGAGAAAGTCTTTGTTTTAAGTCTTGAATATCCTCAGCTAAACATAGGATTGACATAATTTCAGAAGCAACAGTAATAACAAAGTTATCTTCTCTTGTGATACCGTCTTTTTCGCCACCCAATCCCACAACAATATTTCGTAAAGTGCGATCGTTCATATCCATACAACGTTTAAACACGATTTTCTTAGGATCGATATTTAAAGGATTACCTTGATAAATGGAGTTATCAAGCATGGCGGCCAGTAAGTTGTTTGCTGATGTAATCGCATGAAAATCGCCAGTAAAATGAAGATTAAGATCTTCCATTGGCACAACTTGAGAATAACCCCCCCCAGCAGCTCCCCCTTTAATACCAAAGCAAGGGCCTAATGAGGGTTCGCGTAATGCGATAATGGCACTTTTTCCAATATGGTTAAGGGCTTGCCCTAATCCAACGGTGACGGTTGTTTTACCTTCACCTGCAGGGGTAGGATTAATTGCGGTGACTAAAACCAGTTTTCCTGTTTTTTTTGTAGCAACTTTAGGCCAAATGCTGTGGCTAAATTTAGCTTTGTATTTGCCATAAAACTCGATATCGTCTTGATCAATATTTAAATTTTTAGCAATGTCTTGAATTGGTAAGAGGTGTGCTTCTTGGGAGATTTGAATATCTGATTTCATTTTAGTTCTCTTTTTTATCCCGCTTTTGATGTCTCTAGTGATCTTTACTCATCAACTGTAGCCAAGGATCTAAATAAGGCCAATAGATTGATTAAGTTGTAATTATTTTCTATTCGATAACGTGTTTATCGTCACACCCTTTAAATAATTTTTGTAACAGACTCCTATCTTTGACATTTTGCTACTTATATTGAGTGATATTTCTGTTTTCAATATTGAGTTTTCTTCTACCCGTATTTTAACTAAGGATGATAATTTAATCTCATCCAAAAAAGATATTCAAAGGGAAGAGCATCATTCTTGATTTTAGATAATAAAAAAGGCGCTGATATCAGCGCCTTACCCATTATAAATATCTGTATTTTGGACTCTCAGGTTTAGTCACAAGAAATTTTAATCGCTAATCCACCTTGAGAAGTTTCACGATATTTAGCATTAATGTCTTTACCGGTTTCGTACATTGTTTCAATGACTTTATCTAAACAAATACGAGGGTCGCTGACACGACGTAACGCCATACGAGATGAATTAACTGCTTGTACGGCTGCGATAGCATTACGTTCAATACAAGGAACTTGTACTTGCCCTGCAACTGGGTCGCAGGTAAGCCCTAAGTTATGCTCCATTGCAATTTCCGCTGCAATACAAACTTGCTCTGGGCTACCGCCTAAAAGCTCAGTTAATGCACCAGCCGCCATTGAACAAGCAACACCCACTTCGCCTTGGCAACCCACTTCAGCACCCGAGATAGATGCATTCATTTTGTAAAGAGAACCAATAACACCTGCGACTAAGAAAAAGCGAGTATAAGAATTTTCATTTATAGGACGAATGAATTTATCGTAGTAAGAAAGTACCGCAGGGATAATGCCACATGCTCCGTTTGTCGGTGCTGTTACAACACGTCCACCAGCCGCATTTTCTTCATTGACGGCAAGGGCGAACATATTGATCCAGTCAACAACAGTCATAGGATCGGTTGTGGTTTTATCTTCTGTTACTAACATACGACGTAATGCAGAAGCACGGCGCGGTACACGTAATGGCCCTGGTAATAAGCCTTCGGTATTTACACCTCGCTCAATACCAGACTTCATTACTTCCCAAACTGCAGCTAAATGAGCCGAAATTTCTTCTTTGCTACGCAATGCTAATTCGTTTTGCATCACTAATGCAGATAAAGAGAGACCTGTTTCTTTACAATGACGACGTAAATCAGCCGCATATTGATAAGGATAAGGGACTTGAACCGTATTTTCTTCAGGTTGACCAAAATGCTCTTCATCAACAATAAAACCACCGCCAATAGAATAATAGGTTTTTTTCAATAGAACCTGTTCACCATTATAAGCGGTGATGGTCATACCATTCTCATGGAGGGGTAAATTGCTTTTATGAAAATTCATACCACCATCAACAGGGAAATCCACTTCTTTAATGCCATTTGCTAGCATTAAGCGGCCTGTTGCTTCTACTTGTTTTATAAATGGGGTAATAGAATCTATATCGACAGTATCGGGTAAATTTCCTGCTAATCCCATAATAATAGCAATATCAGTTGCGTGACCTTTACCCGTTAAAGATAAAGAGCCATAAACATCAACGATAACGCGGGAAACAGAAGAAAGTAGATTTTTTTCAGCAAGGATATCAACGAATTCTTTACCTGCTTTCATTGGGCCTACAGTGTGTGAACTTGAAGGACCGATACCGATTTTAAAAATATCAAAGACGCTAACCATAATATTCGCCTCCCTAATTAATTTAAAGGCGCAACTGTGTGATTATTAGAGTGATAAGTGTCAGTTTTGAAGTCTAAATCTGTAATGGCTACTTCCTTTTACGAAAGTAGCCATTAGATGCCTTATTAGCCCACGAAAGAGTTAATTAAGCTATAGAAAACTGCTGAGATTGCGATAAGACCCATGATTACAACGAATACGTTGCTGATATGGCCTTCGTATTTCTTCATTGCTGGTACTTTACGGATTGCATACATAGGCATCAGGAACAGTAACATTGCGATAATTGGACCACCTAATGTTTCAATCATACCTAAAATGCTTGGGTTTAACGTTGCCACGATCCACGTTGTAACCAGCATAAACAGTGCAGTGATTTTGTTTAAACGATCTTTTTCGATTGTTTTACCTTTTTCACGCAGTGATTTGATGATTAAACCGTTGAAACCTTCACGAGCACCTAAATAGTGACCTAAGAAAGATTTAGTAATCGCAACGAAAGCAATGAATGGAGCGATATAAGCGATAACTGGTGCTTCAAAATGGTTAGCAAGGTAAGACAGGATACTGATGTTCTGTGCTTTTGCTTCTGCTAAGTTTTCTGGTGTTAAGCTAAATACACAGCTAAACACGAAGAACATTACAGTGATAACCATCATGATGTGCGCATAAGCTAAAATGCGTGAACATTTTTTCTCAGCGTTTTCGCCGTATTCTTCACGTTTTGCAACAGCAAACGCAGAGATGATTGGAGAGTGGTTGAAAGAGAACACCATTACAGGGATGGCTAACCACAGTGTGACTAATAGGCCTTGACCCATACCTGATGTTGTTGCGTGATCAAAAGAAAGAGTATCAAGTACTGCGCCATTCCACTCAGGAATAAGATACAACGCTAAAACCATCAAGACGGCAACAAATGGGAACACTAACACGCTCATTGCTTTAACGATAGCTTGTTCACCAAAGCGAATGATCGACATGATACCGATGATCAGTATCAGTGATAAAATTGCACGAGGTGGTGCAGACATGTGCATTTGGTTCACAATAAAGCTTTCTACTGTATTGGTGATAGCAACACTATAAACCAATAAAATAGGATAAATAGCAAAGAAATAGAGCAGAGTAATCAGTTTACCTGCTGTTTTACCAAAGTGTTCTTCAACAACTTCAGTGATATCTTCACCTGGGTTTTTACCTGATAACACAAAGCGGCACATACCACGGTGTGCAAAGAAGGTCATTGGAAATGCAAGCACTAACATGATCAACAAAGGAATTAAACCACCGATCCCTGCGTTGATAGGTAAAAATAGAACGCCAGCACCGATAGCCGTACCATATAAACCTAACATCCATACAGTATCTGATTTACGCCATGTTTTGTAATCACCTTGGGTGTTACCCGATGCGATAGAACCAGCTTTGGTTGTATCCATAATACTCTCCGAAATAACGCGGTAAAAAAAATAATGAATAAAAATAAGAGCGTGATTTTATTTCTTATCAGAAACAATCACGACATAAATTTAATTATGAATAAATGAGTGCATTGAGTACCTGGTGTTATCTCAATATCTTCAATTACCACATACTAAAATCTTTAAATTTCAAAAGAATTAGACTCTTTTAAAATTTGAAAAAATATTCGATAAGTTTATATCCAGACTTAAGAGGTGCAGAATATAGTGTTTTTCAGGATAAACTACCGTGATCACCATCTCAAATGCTAAATATAACTGAAAAACCTAAAAATGTAACATTTTTTATATTTTGTGTTTTTAGAGGAGGTTTTAAAACATTTTGAAATACTTTTCCATTTTTAATCGGAATTGAAAATAAAGCCAAATATCCAAATGTTCATATGTTAATGATTAAAATTAGGCTTTTTTATTTCTTCTAAAATAAATGATTTAAATCAATCTGGTTATTTTTATTCACAATTAAAACATTATATTAACCTTGTATATCATTGATATATATGAATTAATTATTTTCTTTTATTTGTGTATAAAAGTAGACAAAAGAATATAAAAATAAGGGAGTACGATTATTTATTAATGATTTTTCTTTATTCTATGAAATAAATATAACAACAATTCAATCATAAGTAGAATATTGTTTATTATTACGACAATAAATTTGTTAATAAATGAGTTTGATACATTACTATATAACGAATATAAAAACTTCATTTTGATTAAAATAACAACATATTTATTTTTGGACAAATAATATAATAATAGAGGATATTTTTATTTATATATTAATATATCAACGTGAGGGTTTACTTAAGTTAAATATAAAAAAGACCACAATAAGTGTGGTCTTTTTCAATGTAAGAAAGGTTAGGCTTTTGTCCAACCTTTACGAATGGGATAAGCAAAACAGAGCTGATAAAGCTGTTGTACCCATTTTTGGAGTATATCTCCGCCCTTAGACCAAAACATTTGACTTAAGCCACAAGAGAGCAGAGCCACAATAAAGGCACCTATCATATCGATTGGCCAATGCACACCAAGGTAAATACGAGCCCAAGCAATCGCTAGTCCTAAACCTAGCATGATATAACCAATACGTTTACTGTTATGCCAAAACAGATAAGCTAATGCAATGGTAAAAACAAACGTACCGTGGTTGCTAGGGAATGAAGGTGTTGCATCATGATCAAGGAAGTTATGACCAATATTAGCAGCGAAAGGACGCTCATGCGGAGCAATTGCACCAATTAACCAAGAGATAGACAATGCAATAGCTAAAGATACGGCGGCTTTGCAGGCTAATGTTCTTTGCTGGCTAAGATGTTTTTCATTACCCCACAACCAATAGAACACTAAAGATAAAGGAAAAAGATAGACAAGGTACTTAGCAATAATTATCGCCATACCGATTTCGAAAGGAGATGCCGCAGGTGTTGCATTCATCATTGAAAATACGGCTAAATTAAATTGTTCCAGCAAAGTAGGCTCCATACATGTCGTGCTGATAAGCGATGTTTATGATACATAATACGCAAGTTTTTAAGGGTAAATGAGGGAGTAATAAGGGTAAAGTGTTTTTTTCTTATTTAATTGTGCTTTTTTTAAAGAATTGTCAGTTTTAGATTTAACTGAGCTAAAGCACTCTTAAAAAGAGTATTTCGCTTATGGTATCGCTCTCACATTGTTCTTTTTTCTTATTTTCAACGAGGTATAAAAATGTGGCTCCAAAAAAACATCATGCTCAACGCAAGGCCAAGAGGGTTCCACTTAATTACACAGGCATTGATTCAAGAATTACCCGAACTAAGACAATATAAAATTGGAATAGCTCATTTTTTTATTCAACATACATCAGCTTCATTAACGATTAATGAAAATGCCGACCCGACAGTACGAAGTGACTTTGAAAGCTTCTTTAATCAAAGTGTTAAAGAGGATGAAGATTACTATCTTCACACTTATGAAGGTAGTGATGATATGCCAGCCCATATAAAAAGTAGTTTACTTGGGCAAAGCGTCACGATCCCTATTAGTCAAGGTGAACTTAATTTAGGGACTTGGCAGGGGATTTATCTTGGGGAACATCGTGATCGTGGTGGCCGTCGTCGTATTATTGTGACATTGCAAGGCGAGTGTTATTAGATTGCAGGCAATAAAAAACCCGACAGTTATTTCACCAAAGGGGTTGAAACTATCGGGCTCCTCAATATTTGGGGACATCAAAGAAAAGCAGTGGCACTAATTCAGACTCCGGGTTAGACAGAAAGTTCGCTGACTAATGAAAAAAAGTAGGATTATTTTTTGGAAAGAGGGGAATATAAAGAGATAATGAGTAAAATAAAAAGGGAAAAGCGCTAAAACATATTGAAAATTAAGCTGTTTTAGCGCTTTTTTAATTAGTTGTAGATGCCTAAATTTTCTTTAGCATAAGCTTCAAAATCTGTGCAACCACCAATGTGTTTCTCATCAATGAAAATTTGTGGCACAGTTTCAACTTCTTTACCGACGGTTTTAGATAAATCAGCTTTTGTAATTCCTTCAGCTTGAATATCTACATAGCGGAAATCAAAATCGTCACGTTTTTCAGACAGAGTTTCAGCCAGTTGTTTAGCACGTACACAATATGGGCAACCCGGACGACCAAAAATAACAACAAACATACGACACTCCTTATTGAGGAAATAAAATTCAGGCATAATAGTCTTTATTGGTTGATACTATGCCCTTTTATTAGGCTAAACAAAAACAGTTATTGCCTTTTAGTGTGATAAATTATACCAATTTGCCGAATAATGAGATAGGACTGCGATACAGCATTTAGCGGAGAAAATATGGAAAAGCCTTCTAAACGGGATATGAAATCACTGTCTGATATGCCAAAACCCATCATAATCATAGAGATCGTGGGTATTATTTTATTAGTGGTTGCATACTTATATATCAATCAATATATCACTTCTCCGCAGTGGTTAGGTACCTACACGGGGCAATTAACTCTGGTTGTTCTGGGCGTTATCTGTATGATCCCACCTTCTATTCATATTGTATGGCGGGCGATTTATCGCTTAACGTTTTTAGGTATTGATAACAATCCCGCAAATAATAAAAAGAAAAAAGAGAATAACAAAGAATAGCGTACTGTTTTTTCTCAACAAAGCATGAAAAACTAAGAAAACCCAATTTGTAAATTGGCTTAATTTTCTTAGTTTTTCTATTTATTAGTGCCTTCAAGATAGAAAAAGTGGCAAAATAGCCTTAATGCCAAAAGGCACTCTTTTCTTTAGCGCGTAAAGGTTATTTGAATGAACGCTGTTGTTACCCCCGATCTGGATCAGCTAAAATCTTGGCTTGATGAACTACAGATTGCTTATTATGAATGTGACTCTTGTCAGGCGTTACATTTACCACATCTTCAATATATCAGTGGCATATTTGATGCTAAAATTGATATTCTGGAAGATGTGCTTGTATTTACCGCTATCGCTGAATTAAAACCCTCAGCAATAGTGCCTTTAATGGCCAATCTTAGCCAAATAAATGCAAGTTCTTTGTTTATTAAAACATTTTTAGAAATTAGTGATGAAAACTTACCTAAGTTAGTATTCTGCCAATCATTCCCTGTTGCTGCGGGGATCTCACTGAATCAATTTGATCTGTTCTTACAAAAAGCAGAAGAGCAATCGGCTGAAGTTGTCAGTGAAATTTTTAATAATGGTTTCTTGTATGGTGAAAAACAAGAAAACGAAAATGAAGAAGATGATGAAGAAGAAGTTGAAATAAGTAGTTCATCAACTGACTCCTCCTATACTGTACATTAATATTAATCTCCATAACGGTCACAAAATCTTATGCAATGCGCACGCTTTAGTGCGGGTGATTGTCATTCTTGTGAATGGCTTTCTCTTGCTTATTCTGAACAAATCAAGAAAAAACAGCACAGCTTATTATCATTGCTACCTGAAGATTATGCTTTTGATAAATTAGCGCCTGTTGAAAGCCAGCAAGCGCAATTTCGTAATAAAGCAAAAATGGTAGTCAGTGGTAGTGTTGAAAAACCTGTATTAGGTCTAAAAACACGAGAGGGGGTGGCTGTCGATTTATGCGAATGCCCTCTTTATCCTGACTCTTTTGCACCGACATTCCCAATTTTAAAAACATTTATAGCGAGAGCAGGATTAGTACCTTACGACATTGAGCGTCGTCGTGGTGAACTTAAGTTTATTTTATTAACTGAAAGCAGAAGCAATGGCACGATGATGTTGCGTTTTGTTTTGCGCTCAGAAAAAAAATTAGAACAACTTCACAAAGCGCTTCCGTGGTTACAAGAACAACTGCCTCAATTAGCTGTTATCTCTGTGAATATTCAACCTGTTCATATGGCTATTCTTGAAGGTGAAACAGAAATTATTCTGACTGAAAAATCATTTTTGGATGAATCTTTTAATCAAATTCCATTACATATTCGTCCTAGAGGTTTTTTCCAAACTAATCCAGAGGTTGCTTCATCACTTTATGCTACGGCCGGTCGTTGGGTAAGAGAATTAAATATCTCACATTTGTGGGATATGTTTTGTGGATCAGGAGGCTTTGGATTACATTGCGCAGATAAATTGACCCAATTGACAGGAATTGAGATTAGCCCTGAAGCAATAGAATGTGCACGCCTCTCTGCTCATGAATTAGGGCTAGAGCATGTTGAGTTTCAAGCCTTAGATTCAACAGGATATGCATTAGCTAAAGAGTCAGTACCTGAATTAGTGCTTGTTAATCCGCCAAGACGAGGGATCGGAGAGGCACTGTGTGGCTATTTAAATAAAATGAAACCTCGCTTTATTCTGTACTCTAGCTGCAATGCTCAAACCATGGCTAAAGATATTCAGCAACTTTCTCATTATCGTATTGATAGAGTGCAGTTGTTTGATATGTTTCCTCATACTGCTCATTATGAAGTGCTTACATTATTGGTATTACAAGACAGTTAAGATATTCATTACAAAATAGGTAATGGATGTTAGTATAAATAAGTATTTAACGCTCGATGGATAACATCGGGCGTTTTCTTTTTTGATTAGATAGGCATTTCATTTCATGCAGAATTTAAAAGCGTTGTTATTAGTGATGGTGCTATTAGGGCCATTAGGGATTGATCTCTATTTACCGACCATACCTGTTATTGCTCAAGATTTAGGAAGTAGTGAATCCCTTATTCAATCGACTATCGCTTTATTTATTTTAGTGTTGGGGGTAGGGCAACTTATATCAGGGCCTTTGGTGGATAAGTTTGGTCGTAAACCTATCGCTATCTCTGGGATCTTTATCTATATTGTGGGTTCTGTCATTGCAACGATCTCTACAGAACCAACGCTTTTTATTATTTCGCGATTATTACAAGCGTCTGCGGTGTGTTGTACTTCCGTTGTGGCTTTTACCTGTGTTCGTGACTGTTTTAATGGTAATGAGGCAGCTCGTGTTTTTGGCTTTTTAAATGGTACCTTAAATATTATTCCTGCACTTGCACCTTTATTAGGTGGATTATTAGCTGAGTATTGGGGATGGCGCGCACCTTTCGGATTTTTAATTTTCTATTCGGTATTTGTGCTAGTTTTGATCACTCGCTTCTTGCCTGAAACTAAACCTGAAAATATAGCTCAATCAAAACAGAAATTAGGTAAAACATACCTTGAAATTTTATGTAGTAAACGTTTTTTAACTTTTGCCCTAGTGAATGCAGGCACAATGGGAATGGCATTAACTTATGTTTCATTTGCCCCTATTGTGTTGATGAATGATGCGAAACTATCACCGCTGATTTTTTCCATTGTTTTTGGTGTAAATGGTTTTTGGATAATGTTTGTCAGTTTTTATGCAAACCGTGTGATCCACCGTGTTGGCAGACCTATTTGTTTGATCTTAGGGGGCGGATTAATGGGATTAGGCTGCGTGAGTTTGTTATTAAGCTTAATGTTTATTCCTGCTGGAATACAAAACCATTGGCTGATTTATATGCTCCCTGTAGCAAGTGCTTGTGCTGGATTAGCCTTTATTATGGGGCCTGCGACAAGTTATGCACTTGAGCCATATTCGCAAACGGCAGGCATTGCCTCTGCTTTAGTTGGTTTTATTCAAATGGCAGGCGGTGCTGCTTTTGGTTTAACTGCACTGGCATCACCTGTACAACCTAAATTAGCGTTAGCTGTTGTCATGTTAATTGGGAGTTTGTTGGCATGGAATGCGTATCGAGTAAGCCATAAAGAAGCGTTAATAGAAAAGCAGGCTACACAAAAATAGAACATGTATTTGTTGTTTATTCCAACATAAAAAATACCCCAGAGTGAAAAAATGAACTGACCCCAGTTTATTGGACAGTTTAAATTAGTTAGGTAAAGACTGAGTTCGGTATTGAACCGGACTCAGTCCTTTTAATTTTATCTTGATCCGTTCCGTATTGTAATACTTGATATATTCATGAAGTTCTTCTTCTAGTTCATCCAAATCTCTAAATTGCTTTGTATAAAAACATTCTGTTTTTAATATGCCAAAAAAATTTTCTATTACTGCATTGTCTAAACAATTTCCTTTTCGTGACATACTTTGAGTAATGCCTTGTTTCTTAAGACTATTGTGATAACGGCTCATTTGGTATTGCCATCCTTGATCTGAGTGCAGTATAAGCTCGCCTCCCTGAGTCAATTTTGAAAAGGCTTGGGTAAGCATCTGTTCAATCATGTTGTAATG
>NZ_PENV01000024.1:0-53442 GCF_003144375.1 Proteus genomosp. 4 str. ATCC 51469 | reverse complement strand
CTCTTTGGTTGTGTCTGGTTGCTCTTTGGTTGTGTCTGGTTGCTCTTTGGTTGTCTCTGGTTGCTCTTTGGTTGTGTCTGTTTGCTCTTTGGTGGTGTCATTTTTCTCTTTAGCCAAGAGTTCTTTTTCTGCCTCTTCTTTATCTTGATCTTCTTTATTTTTATTTATCGCAATACCTTGTTGTATATCAAGAGCTTCTTTGTATACATTGTATTGATATTCGCTGGCTTTTAATTCTGGTGTTAACGCTAATAGCTCAAAATTATTTAAAGTATTCTGTATATTATCGAGTTCATTTTGTGCTAATTCCTCGTTATTTTGATATTGTGTATATTCGCCAATGTACTTATTGAATAAATCAGTATCTTCTAATTTATCTTCTAAACTTAATTTTTTTAAATTTGCCTCTTTTTTTCTTTTTTCAGCAGCTTTTTGTTGTTCTATTAGAGCAAGTCTAATTTTTTCTTTTTCTTTATTTATATCTAAAGCAAGAGCATCTACTTTATTTTTCATAGATGGAAGGTCATTTTTGGCGATTAATTTCTGATAATCTTCATCCATTTGATTAAATTTATCAGTTTCTTTTATCTTCCAACTAACAAATCGCCAGATGTTATCTTTATTATTAGCGACACCAAAAACGACTTTTCCATCACTTGAAATAGCGTGTGCCTCAGATTCTAATTCATTATAATGACTTAAGTTTGGTAGTAATAACGAAGTATCCTTATCTCTAAAATAGATAAATGCATTTCTAGGATATCTTGATTTTAAATCTTGGTTATAATCAACGCTTCTATTGATATCTCGTTTATATCCTTGTTCTGTCCAACCTATAATTGTATTACCATTGTCTGAAATTCCAGTCGCTTCTGAATTATAATAATCATTATTATCTGAGTTTATTTTACTAGGAATAATAGTTTTATTCTCTTTTGTATCATAAATAAAGGCTTGTCGAAGTAATCTTTTTGTACGTTCATATTTATAATTTACTCTTTCTTCTAACCAGCCCACAGCAATGTTGTTTTTGGACATTGCATTTATTTTTGCATCACCATGCTCTGATTTTGAAATAAAATTAATTGTTTTATTAACTGAATCATAAATAAAAGCAGATTTGCTTTCTGAGATAGAGGCGGATTTACTTAAGATCCCATATAAATATTTACCATCAAAGGAAATACCTGTTAATATAGGCTTTCTATTTATAATGTCATCAATAAAATCTAAATTAAGGAAAGATTTAAATCTATTTTTTTCTAAGTGGTTATTTATATCTGTATTTTCAATGTCTTTTAATGATATTGTTTTTTTAGTTTTATTATCATAGATAAGATATGACATTTTATTATAAGGAAGATAACCATTATTAGCTTGTTTTGTAACTTCATAATCTATTGAATAATCGGAATAAAGGCTAAATCTTCCATCTTCGCTTGTAAAGAAATAATTTTCCTTATCATAATAAACATCTTCCTTTGAATTAAACTGGTGAGCTGTTTTTAAATAAGTATCATAGATGAAAAATCGGTTTAACGCATTTCTTTCTTTATTTTCATGATGACTCCCATGAGCTGTAATGTAACGCCCATCTTCTGATAACGAAAGGAAACTTATATTACTATAGTGTTCTATTTCTAAATCTTGAAAATTAATACCAGCATCATAACTTATACTGTTTTTATTGTTGTTGGATAAAATAATAACATTTGAATACTTTGATGAGAATATTCTTGGTGTTGTTCTAGATGATAGCTTTCCGTGATGATAAAAATTATTAGGTAAAATTAAATTATTTTTACTTACTTCATAAAATTCAAAGTTAATAGGAGATGTTTCTATTAACTCAGAAGTAATGTATTTGGAATAACTTAATGAAGGGGTTATAATTAGCGATATAATAATTGAAATATTTAGTTTTTTTCTATTCATAAGCATAAGGAATAGCTCCATCTATTTTGCAGGTTTTGGAAGGTTAATTTGAACAAGCAAACCTGTCAATATTAGAGTGTTTTATTTAAAAAGATTAATTTAAATTATTTCAAATATTATTAATTTCTTAATTGCTTTTATTTCTTTAATATATTTCCATTATGAATATATATTGGGTGTTTTTATTAAATTAACATTTCTTTTATTTAGTTCTTTTTTTAATAAGTTAATGTCATTTTTGTTAGCAGACTGCCAATTTACGGCCTCTCCATAAACACCATGTTGATGGAATGCATTAATACGAATTAATATGGAACCACCAAGTGAATTAATAAACTGGGAGAGTAATTCAATATTTTCTAAATAGTCTGTTTTTTCTGGAATATATAAAAGGCGTAATTCTGTAAGTAGATTATTCTTAGCTAACCATATGATTGATTCTTTTATCCGTTGATTACCTCGACCTGTTAAATAAATATGAGTATCTTCATTCCAACTTTTTAAATCGATCATAGCACCATCCATAAAGGGAGCAATTTTTTGCCAGCCATGAAGAGAAAGAGTGCCATTACTGTCGATTAAACAAGTAAGGTGTTTTAGATCTGGTGCTTCTTTGATTGCTTTAAAATAATCAATCAAAAAAGGTAGCTGTAACGTGGATTCGCCACCGCTTACTGTTATGCCATTAATAAATGCTGAGTATTTGCGTGTAATCGCCATTAGCTCATCAACAGTATAGGTTAATGTCATTGGGCTTGATTGTCGTGGGCATTGCTGAATACAAGTATCACATTGTTCACAACTGGCGCTGTTCCAACTTATCACACCATTTTGTAATGAAAGCGCTTGTTGTGGGCAAGTCGGAATGCAGTCACCACAATTGTCACAGATCCCTATGGTGTAGGGATTGTGGCAATTTTTACAGCGCAAATTACATCCTTGCAGAAAGATGGCCAGACGATTGCCTGGGCCATCTACACAAGAAAAGGGCAGTATCTTATTTATCGAAACGCATCTGCTGTTCATGACTGATAACTCGTGGTTTACGTTCAGCGATATGACAGTTTGCAGTGGCTTCATCACCTAACCAAGTGGTATTAAGGCGGGAGCCTTCTTCTTTGTATTTTTTTAAATCCGATAAACGCACCATATAACCAGTAACACGAACGAGGTCATTACCACCTACATTGGCAGTGAATTCTCTTAATCCAGAGGAGAATGCCCCTAAGCAAAGTTGCATTAGGGCATCAGGATTTTGTTTGATGGTTTCATCAACTGTTAAGATATCGCTAATTCCGGAAGTATAAAATTGATGGTGAGGAGCAACCGTCATTAAATGGGTAACAGGATCTGGCTCTTTACCATAAGGAATGCGAGTTGCAGGGGTTGTGCCAATATCAGAGCTAATGCCCGATTGAGCATGTAACATTGAGCGATGTTTCCAACCATATTTAACAGGTGTATCAGCGACAAATTGTGCTAATTTTTCGCTGATCATATAGCTAAGTTTGTTGGCAGATCCATTATCACCATAAGCAGCTTGCTTGCCTTCTTTTTCAAGTAGAAGTGCTACGGCTTCTGCCATGGCGTAAATACCAAACATTGGCGCAAAACGATCAGGTGAGATTAATCCTTCTTCAACTAAGAAACTCTGTTTAAAGAAATTAGATTTTTCATAGAGAAACTCACAACGGGCATCGATGATCTCAATCTGTTTTTGCATATAAAAAGGCAATACATTATCAAGAAAATCGCGACTATCTTGGCTACGCTGTGCAACCTCTTTAAGATTTATACGCACTAAGGTGCTACCACCACCACTTTGAGGCAGAGAGTTATAACAACTCACAATGCCATATTCATCTTTACCAAATACCGCATCTTGCAACGTACCATTAGCAATATGAGGTTTGCTACTGTGGCAAATATTAGTAATGGCTTGGTGAAGTAAATCTGTTGGTGTTGAATTCGCATCATAAATAAATGTGAGATTAGGAGCGACTTGTTGAAGCTCAACATCCACTTTAAGAATTAAACGTGTAAGAACAGAGTCTTCTGGGCCAATATTGGCGTGCATAAAAGCATCTGGTAGCGTTCTATCAAGATAACGCCAGAAGCGTTTTAATTTAGGGTAAAGTTGTTCTTCAGTTAACTCGCCGATATAAGGCAGTAAAATTTTATCAATACGTCCTAAATAAACAGGCATAGAGGTTACAGAAGGAACATGATGATAAAGGATAGTCAGCATGTTTAAGGCATCGTCAAAATCTTGCGCAGGTTCGAGTTCTAAATAACGAGAACCCTGTGCTAAAAACTTCGCGTAATCAGGCAAGACATAACGCGGTTTATAAGGGGCGTGACCTTCATACATATCACAGATAACCCGTTCATTAAGCGCTTTAGCTGCATCATCAGGAAGTGACGGATAAGGCAACATATTTTCAGCTTCTAACGCCAGAAAATGACGTTTTTGTTCCGGGGAAAGGGTTGGGTTTTCTACGATTTGTTGACAACGTTGGATAACAGATTGTTCAGTCATAACCACCTCAGTACTCAAAGAGCCAGAAAAAGATTTAAAACTTATCTTTTTAGGTTAATGACTTGGTCAGAATTTACCGTGACTTTAAACAAAACCCCTTTAAAGATTAAGGAAATAGCACGAAAATACGCATAAATTAGATATATCTAATTTATAGTTAATTAGATATAAAAAATGAGTTTAGTTAATGATCCACTAAACTCACTAAGTAATTCGTTAAAGAATAAGAAATTATGTTTTATCTATTTTATTATCAGTGTCGTTATTTTCCTCTTTGACACTCTCTTTTGATTCATTTTCTTCATTATTTTCATCTTCACTGTCTTCATCTTCCTCTTTTTCAGTACGAGGCGGTAAATTAGCCGTTAATAAATAGGGCGATTGTTGCCAATGAACGGGAGTTAACTGAAGCAGGTTATGAGAAAGTAAAAAGCCAATGGCGAGCGCAACTAATAGCATCACACGTAATAAATTTGTTGTGTTATCGACTTGGCTTGACTCAGTGACTAACTGGTGAGTATCTAATGTTAGCCTTAAAAATCCCTTCGGTTTATCTTTGCCCGGTACGGGAACAACAAGTTGGTGATTAAAAGAACCACCACTCTTTTGTCCTTCTAGCGCTAATCGCTCTTTAACAGTGACATTTTCACCACTATGCGCTATTTGTGTACCATCTTCTAAATAAAGGCTGGCATCAAGCACCCGACTATTGTGAGTTAGATGATTTAAATTAGCCATAATGAGGGGATTTACGTTATCTTTGCTACTGTCATCCAGATAAGTGGATAAAGAGAACGCAACTTGTTCTGCCAGCGTTTTTGCAAGCTCTTCAAACTGGGTAATACGGGCATGCTGATTAGCACGGCTAAAATAAGACGCGCCCTGCATAAGAAATGCCAATAGTGCGATACAAATCAGTATAATCGCCGTTTTTTGTAGTTTGAATTTTAGTTTGTCTTTAAGCATGTTCATCCTTTTGCGTAAGCAAGTATGTGCATGTTGCCAGATGAGTCAGAGATAGAATAGGCTGAATAACGATTATTTTGTTCAGACAGGGGAAAACAGGAGAATAAGTATGTCAAATAGTCTGACCTATTGCTATTTACCGGATGAAATCCGTAAATGGCCAGGTCTGCCGTTATCACTCAGTGGTGAAGAGGTAATGCCACTAGATTACCGCGCTGGTGATAGTGGGTGGTTACTTTATGGACGTGAACTTGATAAGAAAAGAATAAGTGAGTTCCAACATAAATTAGGTGTGGCAATCGTAGTGGTTTCTTCATGGCGTATTGATGATTACCAAGTTGTGCGTATTGCAGGTAGCCTAACCCGTAGAATTCGCCGTTTATCTGATGAATGTGGCCTAGATGTCGTTCCACTAGGTGAAATCCCTCGCTTGCGTTCTCCTGGGCTTTTAGTGATGGACATGGACTCAACGGCTATTCAAATTGAGTGTATTGATGAAATCGCCAAACTTGCGGGAGTGGGTGATAAAGTTGCAGAAATAACAGAACGCGCTATGCAAGGTGAAATGGATTTTAGCGAAAGCTTAAAACTCCGTGTTGCTGAACTTAAAGGAGCCGACGCTTCTATTTTGCAAAAAGTGATGGATGATTTGCCTCTTATGCCGGGGTTAACGAGCTTAGTGCGCAAACTTCAGGCGATGGATTGGCATATTGCTATTGCATCAGGCGGCTTTACTTATTTTGCAGACAACCTAAAACAAAAATTACGGTTAGTGTCTGCTGTTGCTAATCATCTTGAAATTAAAGATGGCAAGCTAACAGGTAAAGTCAAAGGCACTATTGTTGATGCAAAATATAAAGCACAAGTGCTTGCGCGTTTAGCTAAAGATTTAGAGATCCCAATGGAGCAAACCATTGCCATTGGTGATGGCGCAAACGATCTTAAAATGTTGAGAAAGGCAGGACTGGGCATTGCCTATCATGCAAAACCAAAAGTGTATGCTCAGGCAAAAGTGGCTATTCGTCATGCCGATTTAATGGGTGTGATGTGTATTTTAAGTGGTGGTTTAAAACACGAAGAGCGTTAAACACGTTTTTTAGAATTGTTATCGTAGGGAGAGAAGTGTGGCAAAAGCAGCAAAAAGAGCCTTTGTATGTAATGAATGTGGTGCAGATTATCCTCGTTGGCAAGGGCAATGCTCGGCTTGCCATGCGTGGAATACAATTACAGAAATTCGTCTTGCTGCCGCCTCTTCCTCCCGTAATGAACGCTTTAGTGGCTTTGCGGGGGATGCTAAAGGTGTTAGTCGTGTTCAAAAGTTATCGGAAATTAGCCTTGAAGCATTACCCCGATTCTCCACAGGATTTAAAGAGTTTGACCGAGTATTAGGTGGTGGCGTTGTTCCCGGAAGTGCCATTTTAATCGGGGGAAGTCCCGGCGCAGGTAAAAGTACTTTATTACTACAGACTATGTGCCGTTTAGCTACTGAAATGAAAACGCTGTATGTCACGGGTGAAGAGTCGCTACAACAAGTCGCTATGCGCGCTCATCGATTAGGTTTACCGACAGCAGAACTGAATATGTTGTCAGAAACCAGTATTGAGCAAATCTGTTTAATAGCTTCACAAGAAAAGCCTAAATTGATGGTGATTGACTCTATTCAAGTGATGCATATGGCGGATATTCAATCTTCACCGGGCAGTGTTGCTCAAGTACGTGAAACGGCTGCTTATCTGACTCGTTTTGCTAAAACCAATGATGTTGCCATTATTATGGTAGGTCATGTAACAAAAGATGGCACTTTAGCTGGGCCGAAAGTGCTAGAACACTGTATTGACTGCTCTGTTATGCTTGACGGCGAAACAGACTCTCGTTTTCGTACCTTACGTAGCCATAAAAACCGTTTTGGTGCCGTTAATGAATTGGGTGTCTTTGCTATGACAGAGCAAGGATTGCGAGAAGTGAGTAATCCTTCTGCTATCTTTTTAAGTCGAGGAGATGAGATCACATCAGGCAGTTCTGTGATGGTGGTATGGGAAGGAACAAGGCCTTTATTGGTTGAGATCCAAGCATTAGTTGATCACTCGATGCTATCAAATCCACGCCGTGTGGCTGTGGGGTTAGAGCAAAATCGCCTTGCTATTCTACTTGCTGTTTTACACCGCCATGGCGGATTACAAATGTCTGATCAAGACGTTTTTGTCAATGTGGTAGGAGGGGTTAAAGTCACAGAAACCAGTGCTGATTTAGCCTTGTTATTATCATTAGTATCGAGTTTTCGTAATCGTCCTTTACCACGTGATTTAGTGATATTTGGTGAAGTCGGCCTTGCGGGAGAAATTCGACCTGTACCGAGTGGGCAAGAGCGTATTGCAGAAGCAGCAAAACATGGTTTTAAACGAGCCATTGTACCGAGTGCAAATATGCCAAAGAAAAATCCACCGGATATGAAAGTGTATGGTGTGAAAAAACTGTCAGATGCATTATCTGTTCTTGATGATTTAGAAGACTTCTAAAGGAGTTAATTATGGGACCTTTTGATTATATCAAACAGGCTATCAGAAAAAATGGATACACCTTACAACACGTTGCTGATGAAAGTGATATGACAAAAGGCTATCTTAGCCAATTGATTAATAATAAAATCAAGAGCCCCAGTGCGCAAAAAATGTCGGCATTACACCAATTCTTGGGGCTAGAATATCCAGTCAAAAAGAAAACAATTGGTGTTATTTTTGGTAAATTTTATCCTCTTCACACAGGGCATATTTATTTAATTCAACGTGCTTGTAGCCAAGTTGATGAACTACATGTGATCCTCTGTCATGACGAACCTCGCGATAAGAACCTATTTATCAATAGTGCGATGTCACAGCAACCAACTGTTAGTGATAGATTACGCTGGTTATTGCAAACTTTTAAATATCAAAAAAATATTCGTATTCATGAATTTGATGAGCATGGTATTGAGCCACAACCCCATGGTTGGGAAATGTGGAGTGAAGGGATCAAAACCTTTTTGCGTGAAAAACAAATTGCACCTGATTTTATCTATACCAGTGAACGTGATGATGCGGATCAATATAATGCTTTCTTAGGTATTGAAACGATATTGATTGATCCAGAACGCTCATTTATGAATATCAGTGGTAGTCAAATTCGCCAAGCACCTTTTAAATATTGGGAATATATTCCAACAGAAGTTAAACCCTTCTTTGTGCGCACCGTGGCTATTTTAGGCGGTGAATCTAGCGGTAAATCAACATTGGTCAATAAGCTTGCCAATATCTTCAATACAACCAGTGCATGGGAGTATGGTCGCGATTATGTTTTCTCTCATTTAGGTGGAGACGAGATGGCATTACAATATTCGGACTACGATAAAATTGCATTGGGACATGCTCAATATATTGATTTTGCTGTTAAATATGCCAATAAAGTGGCTTTTATTGATACGGATTTTGTGACTACTCAAGCATTTTGTTTACGTTATGAAGGTAAAGAACACCCTTTCGTACAGGCACTTATTGATGAGTACCGTTTTGATTTAGTGATTGTTTTAGAAAATAATACGCCATGGGTAGCGGATGGTTTACGCAGTTTAGGCAGTGATAAAGATCGTCGACTCTTCCAAACTTTACTGATGGAAATGCTAGATAAAAACAATATTGAGTATATCAAAGTTAACTCACCTGATTATGATGAGCGCTTCTTAAGTTGCGTTGAATTAGTCAGAGAATTATTGATGATGCAATCAAAGCATATTGAGTAAATACATAAATATAAAACGCCTTAAGGGGCGTTTTATATTTAAGGATAAAAATAATCACTGATCTCAAAACTCAACATTTTCCTCTCAGAGTAAATTCCTTTTATTTATTATTCTTTGCCACTGATGCACTATCAGAACAAAATCACTTACCAAAAGATAAAAATATATAAAAAAATCTGTCAAATAAGCTATCTACGTAATAATGCTATTTTTTTCAATAAGGTGAAAAAGGTTACTGAAAATTAATGTAGGGATCTCTATTATAGATAGCAGGTATAGATTTATCGGTGTGTATTTCTTTTGCCATTAGGTGTGAGGAGTCACACTCTCTATCTTCATTCGTTCAAGTGAAGATGCAGACTATTTTTCGTAAAAGGACAAGATAATGGCGCAACCTTCCTGTGTTTCACATCGTATTAAGAAAACGGTCATTTCGTTAGCGATTGCTGCTTTAGGTTTTACTGTCTCATCAACTGCATTGGCTTATCAAAAAGTCCATCAACCAGATAATAGTTATCAGCAATATGTTTCTCAGCGTCAAACAGTCGATAGCTTGATCCAAGATGCGTTAGATGCCTTTAAATCTCCAGCACGAGTGTCAGATGCAGGATTTACGGGAAAATTGCCATCAAATATGGAAATAGTGGCGCAAAAACTGCAACAAGCTTATAAATTAGAACCTTATCGTCTCGATTTATTATTTAGCACCGCAAGTGCTTATATCTATAACAATGATGTTCCTCGCGCGATTACTATTTATAAGCAGATTTTAGAAGCAGCTCCTGATGATATTGATGCGCTAATTTATGTCACTTCATGGACTCGTTTCGAAGGAAAAGATAAAGAGAGCGAAGCATATTTCAATAAATTGAAATCATTAAATCCAGCTAAAGCTGAAGAGATTAGTCGCTTTTTTGCAGAGATTGATCGCGTAAGTAAAATGCCTTTAAGTGATAAATTGACACCGGCAGATTTGGCAAAACTAAATAAAACCAAAGATAACAACGCGATTGTGACATTGGGTTATGCTTTAAATCCCGATGGCACAATGAATAAGATTTTAATTGAACGTTTAAATAAAACTTTAGAAGTGGCTAAACAATTACCTGAAGCTATGATTGTCGTTACGGGAGGCGTGCCAAAAGCACATCAAACGGAAGGTAAATTAATGGCGGATTGGTTGGTGAAAAACGGTATTGCACCAGAGCGTATTTTCCAAGAAAACTATGCCCGTACAACCGTCGAAAATGCATTATTTAGCCGTTATGCTTTAACCAAACATCGTATTAAAACAGCCGTTATTATTAGCTCTGGTAGTCATGTTCGTCGTGCCGATGCGATTTTCACGCTTGCAAGCTGGCAAAGTGGCCCAAGTGACATTACTTATTTAACCGTTGTTGCACCAGATAAGCCATTAGCTGAATTACAAAAGGCAAGTAAATCAGATATACAAGGCATTTATCGTGATGGCTTAAAAGCATTAGGGCTATGGAGTTTCCGTAGCTATCCACTAGAAGAGCGTTAATGGGAGCGTTTTAACGTTAATTAGTTTAGAAAGGAAATCTCCTCAATAACCAAAATGATTGGGGAGGTTTTTATTATTTTTTACTGAGGCACTAAATTTATTATAAATTTGTACACGCTTAATTTTTATTGAATTGATAACAGTTATCATTACTATTGATTCTCACAATAGTTAATAATGAGAAATAAAGTGAGAATTCCTCTGATGATATGTGCATTGATGGCCTCTTTTCCCAGCTTTGCAAGTTGCTTAGCAGTAACTGAAAATAAAGAAATGACAGGTCAGTTTGATAACAACAATACGTTGTGTTTTACCGCTCATTTAGAAAGCCAACGTTATGTTGAATTAAACGTAAAAGGGATACAAAACTTACGGTTAGAGACACAAAACGGCACTCATATTCGTAGTTTGTTAAAGGATATTCCCGCTGATGGACAACAGAAAGTACGCTTTCTATTACCTGAAACGGCAAATTATCAATTAGTTGCACAAGGTGAAGCTAAAAAGCAGTGGCAATTCATGCTAACAACACAACCTTATCAACCGTTAGATAAAAATGCTGGTATTGCACCAACTAGCCCTCGTTTACAAACGCTCGCTAAACAACTTGATCAAAAAAATATTCAGGCATTTTGGCAACAAATACGCCAAGAAGGTGCTCCTCTGATTGAGCCTTATGATCATGATAAAAAGCGAGTCACCTTTCTATGGCAAGGTGCCAAAAAGAATGTTTATTTATTGGGATCACCTGATGGTAATCATGATCCGTTAACGAATTTAGCGAATAGTGATATTTGGTATCGCAGTTATATCGTGCCTAACGACACATTAATGCAATATAAATTAGCGCCTGATGTACCTGTTATTGAAAACTCAGAGCCTTTTGAACAACGTCGCGCGATTTTAACCACGGCACAAGCCGATCCGTTTAATTCCCAAAATTCACCAAGTCAATCTGAAGATATCTATAATCACTTTTCGTTATTGTCGTTAGACAGTAAGCGTGAATGCCAATTGCCCGATATTCTTGATAGAACAATGAAAGGCAAGACGGAGATTGTTCGTTTTCACAGTGAGATCTTAAATAATGATCGTGAAATCGCACTTTATCAGCCAGCCCAAAAAATGGAAATACCGCGGATCTTGGTCTTATTTGATGGTCAAACTTATCGTCGCCAATATGGTATTGATAAGTTTTTTGATAAACAGATCGAGGAAGGAAAATTGGCACCGATGATGATCCTATTTGTTGATAGTATTGATAGTGATCGCCGTAGTGTTGAATTACCACCAAATCCTGATTTTTATCGTTTCTTGGCTGATGAATTATTTGTTTGGCTAGAAAAAGAGAAAGGTATTCACATATCAGGAGAAGAAACGATTGTATCAGGCTCAAGTTATGGTGGATTAGCGTCTTCATGGGTCGCATTTAATCGCCCTGATCGCTTTGGTAAAGTGCTGAGTATGTCTGGCTCTTATTGGTGGGCGCCAGAAAATGAAGAGCCTGAATGGCTTATTCGACAATTTGAGCAAGCAGATAAAAAACCATTACAGTTTTTCTTAGAAGCTGGGCTATTTGAAAGTCGTGGTGATAAAGGAGGAATTTTAAATAATAATCGCCACTTGAAACAGGTTTTAGAACAAAAAGGCTATCCTGTTCAATCACTCGAAATGGCCAGTGGGCATGATTATATTTCTTGGTGTGAAACACTGTATTTGGGCGCAAAAGCATTAACACAAGAAAATTAATATTTTTAAATCCGATCTCAATACAAGAGAAGCTTATACATGAGAATACACTGTATAAGCTTCATTTTTGTCACCAACTTGTCATAAAGCTGTCATCAAAATCGCTTTTACTCTTCATTTCTTTGTCATTTAACTGCCGTAAGCTTTTTCTGACTTAAAACATTAACCCTGTTTTTTTACTTTAGAGTGCAAGGAAAAAGCTATGTCTCATCGTTACCAATGTTCTATTTTATCCGTTATTGTAACAACGCTATTGGCTGGTGCGAGTTTCTCTTCTTTTGCAGCTCCCGTTGCTGCTGATGCAATTTTGGCTCAAGATCGCGCAGCAAAAGGTAATATCACGGAATTTGGTGGTGCTCGCCGTATGACTCAAGATCAAACTGAGGCATTAAAAGCAGCTTTAAATAATAACCAAGCGAAAAATGTGATCCTCTTTATTGGTGATGGCATGGGGGATTCTGAAATCACTGTTGCACGTAACTATGCTGAAGGTGCGGGCGGTTTTTTTAAAGGCATTGATGCGTTACCGATGACGGGTCAATACACACACTATTCATTAGATAGAAAAACACAAAAACCTAACTATGTAACAGATTCGGCAGCCTCAGCAACGGCATGGGCTTCTGGTGTGAAAACTTATAATGGTGCATTAGGGATTGATGTATTTGGTAAGGATCACCAAACCATTTTGGAATTAGCAAAAGCCAATGGAAAGGCAACAGGGAACGTGACTACATCTGAAATTCAAGATGCGACACCTGCCGCACTATTTTCTCATGTCACTGGACGTAAATGTTATGGTCCCGTTGAAACCTTAGAAAAATGCTCAACTAATGCATTAGAAAATGGCGGCAAAGGTTCTATCTCTGAGCAATTATTAGTGACTCGTGCAGACGTTACATTGGGGGGCGGTGCAAAAAGTTTCGCTCAAACCGCCGCTGTGGGGGAATACAAAGGTAAAACGTTAGAGCAACAAGCTATTGAGCGTGGTTATCAAATCGTCAAAGATGCAAAATCGTTAGACGCAATTACTTTGGCAAATCAGGATAAACCGGTATTAGGTTTATTCCATGAAGGTAATATGGCTGTTGCGTGGGAAGGTCCTAAAGCGGTTTATCATGGCAATATCAATAATCCACCATTAGAGTGCAAACCTAACTCTAAACTCGATCCTAATGCGCCAACATTGGCACAAATGACTAAAAAAGCGATCGATTTACTGAAAACTAATGAAAACGGTTTCTTCTTACAAGTTGAAAGTGCCTCTATTGATAAGCAAGATCATAATGCTAACCCTTGTGGACAAATTGGTGAAACTGTTGCGTTAGATGAAGCTGTACAGATCGGTTTAGATTTCGCTAAACAAAACGGTGATACATTGATTATTGTCACCGCTGACCATGCGCATTCAAGCCAGATTATTGAAGCTGATGTGAAATCAAGTGGATTAACACAGGCGCTTATCACTAAAGATGGCGCGGTTATGGTGGTGAATTACGGTAACTCTGAAGAAGAATCTCAAGAGCATACTGGTGCGCAATTGCGTGTGGCTGCTTATGGTCCACATGCGGCTAATGTGGTTGGATTAACTGACCAAACAGACTTGTTCTTCACAATGCGTGATGCAATGGGTCTGAAATAAATTTGAGTTAATACTGTAGTCTGTCTGAACTTGTAGTCGAATTGCCTTACTAAATTGTTGTATTTTTGCGCGACTCAGAGAGATACCCTCTAGTCGCGTTTTTTTATTAAAAATAAACATAAGAAAATAAAATGATAATAAATCAATAGGTTATTTATTATCTGATTTTGAAAATTACACATTCTCTGTTATAATCAACAGAATTTACAAATAAATCTATGTAATATTCTCAACTTCTCCATTGATTATTGCACTTAAGTTGCAATATCTTTTTGTCTAATAACACTCTACGTTATTTAGGCATTACCAATAAAAATCTTTTCTCAGATGTATTATCTGCTCATGGTCTTTCTCTTTTTATGAGATTGAAGGAGAACAGAGTCAAACAAACAACGATAAAAATAAGGTTATTATTTCTATGCTGACACTGCTTCATTTACTCTCATCAGTCGCGCTTCTTGTCTGGGGAACACATATTGTTCGTACAGGGATCATGCGTGTCTTTGGCTCTGATTTGCGCCGAATTTTAGGTAAAAGTATTAATAAAAAATCCAACGCTTTCCTTGCAGGGGTTGGGGTAACGGCATTAGTCCAGAGCAGTAATGCAACGGCACTTTTGGTTATCTCTTTTGTGACGCAAGGACTTATTTCGATTACACCTGCACTTGTTATTATGTTAGGTGCGGATGTAGGTACGGCACTTATGGCACGAGTGCTGACGTTTGATCTCTCTTGGTTATCTCCACTTCTTATTCTTATTGGTGTCATTACTTTTTTAAGTCGTAAAAAAGAGCGAGTTGGGCAACTTGGGCGTGTAGGGATTGGTCTTGGTTTAATTATTCTCGCTTTGCAACTTATCGTGACATCCGCAGAGCCAATTACTCATGCGAGTGCGGTACAAGCTATCTTTACATCATTAAGTGGGGACACTGTTTTAGCTCTCTTAGTAGGCGCTTTGTTTGCCATGGTGAGTTATTCAAGCCTTGCTGCAGTGTTATTAACTGCGACATTAAGTGCAACAGGGTTAATGCCTTTGTATATCAGCTTATGTATTGTGATTGGTTCTAATATTGGTAGTGGTTTACTGGCATTAATGAGTAGCCGAGGACAAAATGTTGTTTCTCGCCAAGTTGTATTAGGAAGTCTATTTTTTAAATTGATTGGTGCATTTCTGGTTTTACCTTGGATAACCTTAATTGCGAATAAAATTCAGCAATACGGTTTTTCTCCAGCAGAAGTCGTTATCTATTTTCATGTTATCTATAATCTTGCACGCTGTGTATTGATGATCCCTTTTGTCGGCATAATGGCAAAATTATGTCAGAGACTTATTCCGGAATTACCAGTCGCAGGATCTGAAGTTGCGCCTCGTTATTTGGATCAATCTGCTATTGATACACCATCTTTAGCTATCGCTAATGCAGTTAGAGAATCACTACGATTAGGTGATGTTGTAGAACAAATGTTGCAACGTTTTACTGCATTAATGGAAGGTGATCGTCAGCAGAAAAGGGAAATTAGTCAGTTAGAAGAAGAGGTTGAATTGCTTCATAGCAGTATTAAATTGTACATGGCGCAAATTCAACAGCATGATCTGGGCACTGAAGATTCTCGACGTTGGGCAGAAATTATTGATACAGCGATGAATTTACAACAATCATCGGCTATTATTGCGCGCATGTCAGTTGAAGTGGTGAGTAAAGGTTTAAATCATCACTTATTTTTATCGGAGGAAGGGCGTCGTGAATTACAGACACTCCTTGAGCGTCTGCAAAGTAATCTGAATCTGGCGATGTCGGTATTTGTTTCCGGCAACATGGAACATGCTCGTAAGTTACGTCGAGCAAAACATCGTTTCCGTTTACTCAACCAACGTTACTCGTTTGCACATGTAGAACGTCTTCATTTGCATAATATGCAAAGCATTGAAACTAGTTCTCTGCATACCAGTTTGCTTGGTGATATGAAACGGTTGAATTCCTTATTCTGTGCGGTGGCTTACCACGCACTAGAACGAAGTGAATCATCATCAGAACAGGTTAATCTTTAATAATGAAAAATGTTATTCGTCAATTAACACGAAATGAAATTCCACAAGTTTGGGAAATCGATAGAACTGAGCTTATTGAAAAACTATATGTATTAAAAGAAGGAAAGTTGCTTTTATCAGAGCAGCGCTTTGATATGAAAGGTTGGCCAGAAGGTGAAGCGGAACATTACACCCCTGTTTTACTTGAAAGCTTTGATCGAGGAGCGCCTTTTTGGGGCGTTTTTGAGCGTGATCGATTGGTCGCAGCGGCAAGTGTTGATCCGAAAAAGCGCGGTAAAAATGGTAGTCTACTTCAACTCTCTTTTTTACATGTTAGCCACCAGCAACGTGGGCAAGGTTTAGCACGAATACTCTTTGACTATTGCGTGAAATATGCGAAGGAAAACGGTGCGGATGGATTATATATCTCATCAACACCATCTGAAAATAGTGTGAATTTTTATCAGCATCTAGGGTGCCGCTTAATTGATATTCCTGATCCTGAACTTTATGAAAGAGAGCCAGAAGATATTCATTTGGTCTTTTATTTTATAAAGTCAAATAACGCATAATTTCGTTTATTAATAACATGATAAAATCAAACGCCTTTTCGTGAGAATGAGAAGGCGTTTTTTATATTGTAGAAAACGCTTTAACCCTTTAAAAATTAAGGATATAGAGAGTTTTTTTTCTTTATATAAGTTGATTTAGTACCGGTGTTATATATAATAATGAAAATCATTATCATTAATGGTGAGTTATTATGGCTAAATCAACACGTTTATCTCCAGTCACTTCTTGGACATCTCGTATCAGTTTGTGGGAAATGTTAGCTGTTTCTTCTTTACTTACCGTCATTATGCACTCTATTGCTGGAACATCTGCATTTACGTTAGTTTTAGTTGTTTCAATGCTGCTATCAACATTGATGTTATTCCATAAGAAATTGCAGATGTGGGTGATGATCCCTGCTGGAGTTGTGTTGACTTATAGCTTAATGACACTGTTAGCCACATATTATGGGTAATGAATAGAAAGCAATAAAGGATTATTAACTGGGGGTTATCAAAGGAAAAGAAAGGTTAATTGAGTGGTGCGAAGAGGGGGACTTGAACCCCCACGTCCGTAAGAACACTAACACCTGAAGCTAGCGCGTCTACCAATTCCGCCATCCTCGCAGTCTTACTCAATTATTTAGCTCTACAAAAGTGTGTTTGGTGCGAAAAGGGGGACTTGAACCCCCACGTCCGTAAGGACACTAACACCTGAAGCTAGCGCGTCTACCAATTCCGCCACCCTCGCAATCTAAACATTATCTTTGTAGATAGGAGGCGAATTTTAGGCCTTTTATTTTTGGCGTCAATTATTTTTTATCATTAAATTATCTTAGTGATGAAAAATAAAACACCTTGAATTATCACTTAAAACCAGCCCAAAAATAAAGCCCTGTTTTAGATAACAGGGCCTGTGATTAATCTTTCTTGGTGGCTTGGTAAACTTTAAATTTACCTGTTGATGCAAGCACTTCATGAGAGCCAAATACATGATCCAGAATGTCTGGATAAGGGATAAATGAATTCGCTACAATGCGTAATTTCCCCCCTTTTTTTAGGTAATTAGGTGCAAGGCGAATAATATCTTCAGCCGCAGTATAGCTTGTACCTAAACCATCATGGAAAGGCGGATTTGAGATTATCCAATCATAAGTTTCTTCAACGGCAGAATAGACATTACTCGCAATCACTCGGCCTTCTAATTCATTCACATTTAATGTCGCAATACTGGAAGAAATTGCAGCTGCATTTACATCACACAAAGTGAGTTTCAGCATTGGGTTTTTCTTGCCTAATACAGTAGCAAGAACACCACAACCACATGCCATATCTAGTAAATCACCAACCATTGCATCATCAAAAGTTGAAAGTAATAAACGGCTACCTTCATCTAATGCATTTTGGCTAAAGACACCCGGTAATGCCATTACGGTTAAATCGTTATGGCGATAAGTTTGCCACCAGTTATTACGGTCAAACAGTGTTTGATATGTTTGTGTACCAAAAAATAAGCTACAACGGCGTGCTGAATCTATTTTTTTAAGTTTAGCGATACCGTTCATTAATTCAGTTGCACTTTTAACACCGCTACGGTTTTCACCAACGATAAAGATTTCAGTACCCACTTGTAAGTTAGAGCAAAGGCTACGCAGTTGGAAAGTGGCTTCGTTTTTATTTTTAGGCCAAAAATAGATCAAGGTATTGCAATATTTTACAAAGGATTGATCTGCAACTAAACCGAAGAGTGCATTATCACCCATTGATTTTAGTAATGGTAACCATTGGTGATATTGGTTTGTATATGCTCTGACACTTTTCGCCTGGATCTGTGCTGCAAAAGTATCTTGAAGATCACCTGCAATAAGTACATGCCTGTCTGCGAAATGATCTAGGTGACGAAGAATAACTTCGCTAGCAGGGGACAGTGAGGACATTATGATTATTACTCCTTAAAAAACATGAGACGCATGATATCAGATATAAAGAAACCGACGCTATTTATTGGCGTAGTTTATGCCCTCTGATACTATGTACCGTTGTTCTACACTTGATAGGTAAGCATAATGAGCCGTAAAGACAGAATGTTATCCCAACTAGGAATTCGTCAGTGGGTACTTCGTAAGCCCGCAGTGTTAAAAGGCGAGCATTCTGTTCAATTTCCGGATACAACACGTTTACTTATCATTACTGATGATACCGTTGATCTAAATAACGGGCTTTTCTCTGATATTTTTAGCGCCATGGGGATAGATAAAAACGAAATCTATTGTATTACAACAGACGATGTGAGCATGCTCACAGAATCATTTGATCTTCCCTGCTGGTTATTAGGCACTGATCTCATTCTTCCCTCGGAATATACTTCTTTGAGAAGCCCTTCATTGCATCAATTATATTTTGATGCCGATGCAAAACGCGATCTTTGGAAACAAATCTATCAATATGAAGACCATTTCACCCTTAAACTCTGCTGATTTACCTTTAGCATGGCAAATAGAAAAATTAAGTCATTCATTCCCTTGGAGTGAAGAAACATTTTATAGTAACCAAGGAAGTCATTATTTTAATCTGAAAATTTGCATTGATAATATTATTGTAGGTTTTGCAATTACGCAATTAATATTAGATGAGGCAACACTTTTTAATATCGCAATCCATCCTGATTATCAGGGAAAAGGTTACGGTAAGGCACTTTTATTGGAACTGATTGAAACACTTGAGAAAAAAAATATCACGACCTTGTGGTTAGAGGTACGAGAATCTAATGAAAAAGCGTTCAATCTCTATGAATCTATAGGATTTAATTTTGTTTCAAAACGCAAAAACTATTACCCAACAAAAACGGGAAATGAAGATGCGATTATCATGGCTTATCCTATTTCTTTCTAATTAAATCTTTATTTAAGTTAAATTTAAAGCGCCTTTTTTGGGGCGTTTTTTTATTTTATACGGAGTGATTTTAATTTATTTTTTATTGATTTTATTTAAAATTTATCTTTATTTTTACTTAATGGAAATTTATCAAGTTAATTTCACTTTTGTCATGCTTTCATTGTGAGGTTAATGTGATTATAACGGTGTTAAAATAGTGAACGATATATAAAATAAGTAAATCGAGTATTTGGTTTTGTTTTAAATAAAGTGATTAGTCTCTAAATATACAGAATTAAAATTTAAATAAATGTACATTTATTTTAAATATTATATTCAATCCCGCTTTTAACCTAAAATAAATAGGCTAATTCTTGGCTTTATTAGTAGCTCATAAAGGCTGTTTATAAAATTCTTAGTAAAATAGTTGTCTTGGGAGTATCAATGAAACAACGTTGCTCTATAAAGCAATAGATATGATTAATTTTTTCAAACACTAGGCATCACTCCCTCAAGCAGATAAAATAGTAACCATTGATTGTTTATACAGACAAGATAGGCGAAAATAAGCGCCAATTAAGATTAACTTGCGGGTTGAATGTCTTTATAGTCACTTTAATTATTAGTTATATAAATATATCAGTGCCTTACATTCACTCGCCTATCAACCAGAAGATCACCATTGATGTCTAATCCTATTTTTCAGCAAGAAGTTGCTCGTCGTAGAACTTTTGCCATTATTTCTCACCCCGATGCGGGTAAAACAACTATCACTGAAAAAGTGTTGTTATTCGGACAAGCGATTCAACGTGCAGGAACCGTAAAAGGACGTGGTTCAAATCAGCATGCAAAATCTGACTGGATGGAAATGGAAAAACAACGTGGTATTTCTATTACAACCTCAGTTATGCAATTCCCTTATGCTGATTGTCTAGTTAACTTACTCGATACCCCAGGGCATGAAGACTTCTCTGAAGATACCTATCGTACTTTAACGGCTGTTGACTGCTGTTTAATGGTGATTGACTCTTCTAAAGGGGTTGAAGATCGTACACGTAAGTTAATGGAAGTAACGCGTTTACGTGACACTCCAATTCTGACTTTTATGAATAAACTCGACCGTGATATTCGTGACCCAATGGAAGTCATGGACGAAGTTGAAACTGAGCTAAAAATTGCTTGCAGTCCTGTTACTTGGCCTATCGGTTGTGGAAAACTTTTTAAAGGGGTTTATCACATTCTGAAAGATGAAACTTATCTTTATCAAACAGGCCAAGGCCACACTATCCAAGATTCTCGTGTCATCAAAGGATTAGATAACCCAGAGCTTGATGAAGCGATAGGTGATGATTTAGCAAGCCAATTACGTGACGAGTTAGAGTTAGTATTAGGCGCATCTCATGAATTTGATCATGAAGCCTTTTTAGCAGGTGAATTAACACCTGTGTTCTTTGGTACAGCATTAGGTAACTTTGGTGTTAACCACATGCTTGATGGCCTTGTAAAATGGGCGCCAGCACCAATGCCTCGCCAAACAGATATGCGCCAAGTTACAGCTAATGAAGAAACGTTCACTGGCTTTGTTTTTAAAATCCAAGCAAATATGGACCCTAAGCACCGCGACCGTGTAGCATTTTTACGTGTTGTATCCGGTATGTATGATAAAGGTATGAAATTACATCAAGTCCGAATCAAAAAAGATGTGGTGATTTCAGATGCATTAACCTTTATGGCTGGCGATCGTTCTCACGTTGAACATGCTTACCCTGGCGATATTATTGGTCTTCATAACCATGGTACCATTCAGATTGGTGATACTTTTACGCAAGGTGAAATTCTGAAATTCACGGGTATTCCTAACTTTGCGCCAGAGTTATTCCGCCGTATTCGTTTACGTGATCCGTTAAAACAGAAACAGTTACTTAAAGGATTGGTACAGTTATCAGAAGAAGGTGCGGTACAAGTCTTTAGACCATTGGCTAATAACGATTTAATCGTTGGTGCGGTCGGTGTGCTTCAGTTTGATGTGGTTGTTGCAAGACTTAAGAGTGAATATAACGTTGAAGCGATTTATGAATCCGTTAACGTTTCAACGGCACGCTGGGTTGAGTGTGATAACGAGAAGAAACTCGAAGAATTTAAACGTAAAAATGAACAAAACTTGGCACTAGATGGTGGTGATAACTTAACGTATATCGCACCAACGATGGTGAACTTGAATTTAACGCGTGAACGTTATCCTGATGTTGAGTTTCATCAGACTCGTGAACACTAATTCTCGTCTTACTCGTCATACTTCAAGGTGTAGCGTTGTTGACTACGTTCATTCGCATTAGTCACATACTTGTGTATGTTCCTAGCGACTCATTTACTTGTCGCCTAGCTACATCTTGAATTATTTAGAGTAAGAATGCAGTCATACTTCAAGGTGTAGCGTTGTTGACTACGTTCATTCGCATTAGTCACATACTTGTGTATGTTCCTAGCGACTCATTTACTTGTCGCCTAGTTGCAACTTGAATTATTTAGAGTAATGGTATTGGCATACTTACAGTTGTAACTTGAATTATTTAGAGTAATGGTATTGGCATACTTACAGTTGTAACTCGAATTATTTAGAGTCTGTAATCTGATGAAAAGGCTATATTTTTTAATATGGCCTTTTTTTTCTTCGTTTTTCTTTGTTAAATCTACTCTGCATATCCCTAATATCCTACCAAAAAGCCCCTCTACATTCGGAATTACTCTTTTTTATTTCTGTTAACATGATATCTGTTTTTACACTTATTTATAAATTTATGTAAAATTTTTTATAGTTTTATTGGTTATTATTAGAATAAAATTATTAGGATTAGTCTTTATTTGCTATTTTTTGCTTTATTTAATACTAATAGCTTATTAGTGTAATAACTTAACTTGTTAATTTTTTGTAGTACTTCATAAAAATAAAGATATTAAAACACACACATTTCCTAACTCAGTTATTGTGATTAAGGGGAGAGCAATGAAACAATATAAAACGTTTAAATTAGCATTATTTATGTCCATGGGGCTTGCTTTTGTCAGTATGGGAGCATCAGCTGAAACATCATGGTATAGCGAAATTAATAGTGGAACGAATAACACAGGTTACGCTATCAGCGATACAGCGATTTCTACAAAAATTAAAGACACATTATTGCCGATCGAAAGCATTGATAGTGAATCGCTTTCTATTCGTACAGAATTTGGTCATGTATTTGTGACCGGCTTTGTTAAGAATAAAGAGCAAGAAGCGCAAATTATACAAATTATTGAAAAAGTAGAAGGCGTAAAAAGTGTTGATTCTTCAGTAAATATTCGATCTTAAATTAAGATACGTTGTTTTTTATTTGTATGAATACGTAAAAATAATGACGCCGAAAAAATGTGCGGGTATCCTTTGTTAAGTTGTATAAAGGAGACATTATGGGGAAGTATATACCTGTCACATTAAATAATATTACAGCACTCGAATTTCAATCATCTCTACCACAAGGTAAAGTCGCTTTAGTCTGTGAAGGTGGAGGTCAACGTGGGATCTTTACCGCAGGTGTTCTTGATGAATTTATGCGTTCACAATTTGATCCCTTCGATATTTTGCTTGGGGTGTCTGCGGGCGCACAAAATTTATCCGCTTTTGCCTGTGGTCAGCGTGGCTATGCGCGTAAAATTATTAATCGTTATACAACTAATAACCAATTTTTTAATCCTATCCGATTTGTCCGTGGCGGTAATTTATTAGATTTAGATTGGTATATAGAAACGACAGCAAAAGAAATGCCTCTTGATATGCCAACAGCATTACGGCGTTTTGATACTGGCCGTGAATTTTATATGGTAGCCAGTCGTTCTGATAATTTCCAAGCAAATTATTTTCAACCAGATGAGCCAACTTGGCTTGATATCATCAAAGCATCTAGTGCAATTCCTGCTTTTTATCGTAATGGTGTTTTATTCCATGATGTTGTCTATCATGATGGCGGAATAAGTGATGCTATTCCTGTCAGGGAAGCTTATCGGCGGGGTTGTCGTACTATTGTTGTTGTGCGTACGGTGCCTTCTGAATATCAATATACCACTGAGTGGGTCGATCGTATGGGTAAATGGTTCGAAAATAGCCGTTTACAACGTTTTATGGCGATGGCTCAAGTTCATATTGAAACCTATACCGAAACACTTAAATTTATTCAATCGCCTCCAGAAGATGTTGTGGTTATCGAAATCTATCCACCAACGACGTTACAATCAAGTGCATTAGGTAGTCGTTTAAATGCATTAAATCATGATTATCATGTAGGTAGGCGTTGTGGACGCTATTTTTTAGCGACAATAGGTCAGCATTTTTCTAAGAAAAAATTCAAACAACATGATAAAAAAATCTTTAGCCTATTTGAGCAAGAAGCAAAGGCGGATAAAGCGGAGGATGCTTCTATTATTCAACAAGGAACAAGAAGCGTGCATCCTGATGTAAGGCAGGTTTAAGAATGAATAAATTTATTGATACTCACTGTCATTTTGATTTTCCTGTTTTTTATAATGATATTGCGAATAGCTTATCTTTAGCGCATCAAGCGCAAGTTAAAAAAATTATTATTCCTGCAGTTGCTCGTTGGAATTTTGATGTGGTGACTGAGTTATCAAATGAATATCCTCAATTATATAGCGCATTAGGATTACATCCTTTATATATTGAAGAGCATACAGAGCAGCATCTCATTGAATTAGAACAGAAACTAAAAATAGATCCTCGTTGTGTTGCTATCGGAGAAATAGGGCTTGATGACTATATGGATAACCCGCAACCAGAAAAGCAGGAACGCTTTTTAATTGCACAACTTAAATTAGCGACTAAGTTTGATTTACCCGTTATTTTACACTCACGTAAAACTCACGATAAGTTAAGTGCGCTGTTACGTCGTTATGATGTTCCGCGTAAAGGGGTTGTACACGGTTTTGCAGGAAGCCAGCAACAAGCTGAAAAATTTATTCAGCAAGGTTATTTTATTGGTGTTGGTGGTACGATTACTTATGAACGAGCACAAAAGACACGCCGAGCAATTGCTTCATTGCCACTCGAATCGCTATTACTAGAAACAGATGCTCCTGATATGCCAGTGAGTGGTTTCCAAGGTGAGCCTAATCGGCCTGAGCGTATTCAATATGTTTTTTCCCAACTCTGTGAGCTACGTCAAGAACCCTCTGAGGTAATTGCACAGCAACTCTATCTTAATAGCCTACAATTATTTCGGTTAACAGATAATGCCTAGTTGTTGAATTGATTCATCCTACGATTAAAAATTCATTTTAATTTAATCTTATTTATATGAATAAGGTGTTTATTTAACTTTATTGTCTAAGATTGAATACAAGGATTGTTAATCATATGATGTTTTCCCTTTATTCAACCTATTCAATAAATGCGTTTTCCTCTCTTTTTATGTGATCTGCTTCTCATTTGTGACCTTTTTGTTACTTTTTTCAGATTCTATTTGTGATGGATGTTGAGGGTTATTTTCTTAGACTAGGTATAATCATCCGGCAAAAAGAGTCAATAAGCTCTGACTAGAGCGTTATTGATAATCCATTAAATTTTTATATGAACAGGGATCCTTCAATGCAACTCATTATGAGCTTGGTCGGAATGGCAACATTAATTTTGATAGCCATTCTGTTTTCCAGCAATCGACGTGCAATTAGACTACGTACAGTTGGTGGCGCATTCCTTATTCAGATTGGCTTAGGTGCATTTGTTCTTTATTCCGACGGTGGTCGCGAGGTACTTCTTGCGGTTTCTGATGGCGTCAAGAATGTAATTGATTACGGCAATAACGGGATGAGCTTCCTATTTGCAGGCCTAGTATCAGATAAAATGTTCGAGTTGTTTGGTGGTGGCGGTTTCGTATTCGCCCTACGCGTACTGCCTGTTATCGTGTTCTTCTCTTCACTCATTGCAGTGCTGTATTACCTTGGCATTATGCAAATTGTCATTAAAATTCTCGGTGGTGGCTTACAAAAAGTACTTGGCACATCACGAACAGAATCTATGTCTGCCACTGCAAATATTTTCGTTGGACAAACAGAAGCCCCACTTGTTGTTCGCCCTTATATTGCAAGAATGACAACCTCTGAACTCTTTGCGGTTATGTGTGGTGGTTTAGCTTCTGTTGCGGGTTCAGTGCTTGCTGGGTATGCCAGCATGGGTGTGCCGTTAGAGTATTTGATCACCGCATCCTTTATGGCGGCTCCAGGTGGTTTACTCTTTGCTAAATTGTTGATCCCTGAAACAGAAACGCCAGACGATCAAAAAGACGCGCTTGATAAAATGGCAGATGACGAAAAACCAGCCAATATTATCGATGCCGCGGCTGCGGGTGCATCTTCAGGTCTACAGCTTGCCCTAAACGTAGGTGCCATGTTGCTTGCTTTCGTTGCCTTGATTGCATTAGTCAATGGTATTCTTGGTGGCATTGGTGGCTGGTTTGGCTATGAGAATTTCTCATTAGAACTGGTGCTAGGTTGGGTATTTGCACCAATTGCCTTCTTGATTGGTGTACCTTGGAGTGAGGCAACCATTGCCGGCTCATTTATTGGACAAAAAATTGTTATCAATGAGTTCTATGCTTACTCTGAATTTAGTAAATATCTAAAAGAGGATGCATTAGTTGCAGGTTCTGGATTAGTAGTGTTATCTGCTCAAACGAAGGTTATTATCTCCTTTGCATTATGTGGTTTTGCTAACCTATCTTCTGTTGCTGTACTGCTAGGTGGTTTAGGTGGAATGGCGCCAAACCGTCGTAAAGATGTGGCTCGTTTAGGAATGAAAGCTGTGCTAGCTGGTACACTCTCTAACTTAATGAGTGCAACAATTGCAGGATTCTTCTTTGCATTAACGGCAATGGCAGTTGTTGCCGCTTAATTGATTTAATTGTAAAGAGCAGATGGGTATTTTACCTATCTGCTCTTTTATGTTTGTTTTCTGTTGTAATGTTAACTACTTTTATTGTGTGAGATATTTCGCAGATTGTATTGAATATGGTCACAAAGGTTGTCATTTAATGTGTATTACACTTTTCTTGCGTTATAAAGACGACTTAAAAACGGTATTCAAGTAACATTAAACCAGAAAATGACCTAATTGTGATATTTGTCACATTTTTATGTCATTGCTTGCAAGTTACATTTGATTAGTGTGACGTAAAGCACATCTAATTGTTCCTTAGCGTGTTCAAATAAGATGTGCTGAAACTTCATGGAATGGCGAAGGCTCAATGACGGGTCGCCGAAGTGAGCATAGCGCGGTGAGAGGGAGCTCAGCTGTCGTTGTAGCACTAGTTACAACAACATCTTCAAGGAACCAAGTCCGCTCGCCAACAAATTTAATCGCTAACCTTAAGCGTATGCCCAAAAGGGCTTAAGAAACATCGTTGGAGAGTTTTATGACAGATTTAACCGCTGCAGCGCGCCTTGCGCTGTCTTTGATGGATTTAACTACATTAAATGATGATGACACTGATGCAAAAGTGACTGCGTTATGTCATCAGGCTAAAAGCCCAGAAGGCAATACAGCCGCTATTTGTATCTACCCACGCTTTATTCCGTTAGCACGTAAAGTGTTACGCGAACAGGGTACACCAGAAGTCCGTATCGCAACCGTAACTAACTTCCCTCATGGTAATGATGATTTAGATATCGCATTAGCTGAAACCAATGCGGCATTAGCTTATGGCGCAGATGAGGTTGACGTAGTTTTCCCTTACCGTGCATTAATGGCAGGTAACGAGCAAATCGGTTTTGATATCGTTAAAGCATGTAAAGAAGCTTGCGCAGAAGCAGGTTCTTTATTGAAAGTCATCATTGAAACGGGTGAGCTGAAAGATCCTGCTCTTATCCGTAAAGCCTCTGAAATTTCAATCAAAGCGGGTGCTGACTTTATTAAAACTTCCACAGGTAAAGTACCTGTAAATGCAACACTGGAAAGCGCTGAGTTAATGATCCAAGTGATCCACGATATGGGTGTTGGCAAAGAAGTTGGTTTTAAACCTGCAGGTGGTGTTCGTACCGCTGAAGAAGCTGCTCAATATCTAGCATTAGCTAACCGCATTATGGGTGACAACTGGGTTGATGCCCGTCACTTCCGTTTTGGCGCATCAAGCTTGTTAGGTAATTTACTAGCCACTTTGGGTCATGGCGAGCAAAAATCGTCTAGTGGTTACTAATCCATTCGTGTAATACGCCCACGTTTTATTGTGGGCGTTATCAATGCTATAAAGCCAGGAGGTTGCAGTGTTTCTTGCCCAAGAGATTATTCGTAAAAAACGTGATGGTCATCCTTTAACAGAGGAAGAAATTCGTTTTTTCATTAACGGTGTCAGAGATAATACTGTTTCTGAAGGTCAAATTGCTGCATTAGCAATGACTATTTATTTCCACGATATGACGATGCCTGAGCGTGTTGCTCTGACATTAGCTATGCGTGATTCCGGTACAGTACTGAACTGGAAAAGCCTAAATTTAAACGGTCCAATTGTTGATAAACACTCAACAGGTGGTGTGGGTGATGTCACTTCACTGATGTTAGGGCCAATGGTTGCCGCGTGTGGCGGTTATGTTCCTATGATTTCAGGTCGTGGATTAGGTCATACAGGTGGAACATTAGATAAACTCGAAGCTATTCCTGGTTTCGATATCTTCCCTGATGATGAGAAATTCCGCGATATTATTCGTAACGTGGGTGTTGCTATTATCGGACAGACTAATTCATTAGCACCTGCTGATAAACGCTTTTATGCTACCCGTGATATTACTGCTACAGTTGATTCAATCCCTCTTATCACAGCCTCTATTCTAGGTAAAAAATTAGCCGAAGGCTTAGATGCATTAGTGATGGACGTTAAAGTGGGATCGGGTGCCTTTATGCCGACTTATCAGAAATCTGAAGAGCTGGCTGAGTCTATTGTTCAAGTAGCAAATGGCGCAGGCTGTCAAACTACGGCACTGTTAACGGATATGAATGAAGTTCTAGCTTCTAGCGCAGGTAATGCTGTCGAAGTTCGTGAAGCCGTTCAATTCTTAACTGGTGAATACCGTAATCCTCGCCTATTTGAAGTCACTATGGCGCTGTGTGTTGAAATGTTAGTATCAGGCCGTTTAGCGGATGATCGTCAACAGGCTCGTCAAAAACTGCAAGATGTGTTGGATAACGGTAAAGCGGCAGAAGTCTTTGGTCGTATGGTTGCAGCACAGAAAGGCCCATCTGATTTTGTTGAAAACTACAATAAATACCTGCCAACTGCGGTATTAAGTAAACCTGTATTTGCTGAGAAAGCTGGGTTTATCACAGAAATGGATACGCGTGCATTAGGTATGTCTGTTGTGACATTAGGTGGTGGTCGTCGTAAAGCCACTGATGCAATTGATTATAGTGTGGGATTAAGCGACATCGTAGCGCTTGGTGCTGAAATCAATACAGACACACCGTTAGCGATGATCCATGCTAACAGTGAAAAATCATGGCAAGAAGCTGCGGCTGAAGTCCGTAAAGCGATGGTAATTGGTGATAGCAAACGTGAAGCCTCACCAATGGTGTACCGTCAAATCAGCGAATAAGAACTCAATTACGATTTATAAGTGACATATCCGTGGTCTACGGAGAATGACACAGGAGAGAGAATTATGAAACGTGTACATATCATGGTATTAGATTCCTTCGGTATCGGTGCTGCTGGTGATGCAGAAAAATTCGGTGACCAAGGTTCAGATACTTTAGGGCATATCGCACAAGCGTTTGCTGACGGTAAAGCAGATAAAGAAGGTCGTAAAGGCCCACTTCATTTGCCAAATCTTTGCCGTTTAGGTTTAGGTAAAGCCGCTGAAGAATCAACAGGTAAATTCCCTATTGGTTTAGATAAAAACGCAGATATCATCGGTGCTTATGGCTACGCGAGTGAAATCTCTTCTGGTAAAGATACTCCGTCAGGCCACTGGGAAATCGCGGGTGTTCCTGTGCTTTTCGATTGGGGATACTTTAAAGAGTTGAAAAACTCATTCCCACAAGAACTGCTAGAAAATATCGTTAAACGTGCAAAATTACCTGGGTACTTAGGCAACTGTCACGCATCTGGTACAGTTATTTTGGATGAGCTTGGCGAAGAACACATGAAAACCGGTAAACCGATTTTCTATACTTCTGCTGACTCTGTATTCCAAATTGCATGTCATGAAGAAACTTACGGTTTAGACGAATTATATGAGCTGTGTGAAATTGCTCGTGATGAATTAAACAAAGGTGATTACAACATTGGTCGTGTTATTGCGCGTCCATTTATTGGTGATAAACCAGGTAACTTCGCCCGTACAGGTAACCGTCATGATTTAGCCGTAGAGCCACCAGCACCAACTATGTTGAAAAAACTGGTTGATGAAAAACAAGGTCATGTTGTTTCTATCGGTAAAATTGCTGATATCTACGCAAACGTAGGTATCACTAAAAAAGTGAAAGCAACAGGTATTGATGCACTGTTTGATGCAACACTTGAAGAAATGAAACTCGCGGGCGATAACACAATCGTTTTCACCAACTTTGTTGACTTCGACTCCTCTTACGGCCACCGTCGTGATGTTGTCGGTTATGGTGAAGCACTGGAATTATTCGACCGTCGCTTACCAGAACTAATGGAACTGGTAAAAGAAGATGACATTCTTATCTTAACAGCAGACCACGGTTGTGACCCAACTTGGCCAGGTTCTGATCATACTCGTGAGCACATTCCTGTTCTGGTTTATGGTCCTAAAGTTAAACCTGGTTCATTAGGTCATCGTGAAACCTTCGCTGATATCGGCCAAACTGTTGTGAAATACTTCGGTTTATCTCCGGTCGATTATGGTAAAGCAATGTTTTAATTTAACTTCGGTAGGTATAGCAATATGCCTACCGAATGATATTTGAATAGTAAAAAGATCAATTAAAAGGAAGAATTATGGCTACCCCTCATATTAACGCAGAAATGGGCGATTTTGCTGATGTCGTTTTAATGCCGGGCGACCCGCTTCGTGCTAAATACATCGCTGAAACTTTTTTACAAGACGTGCGTCAGGTAAACAATGTTCGTGGTATGTTAGGTTTTACAGGTACGTATAAAGGCCGTAAAGTTTCTGTAATGGGCCACGGTATGGGTATTCCTTCCTGCTCAATTTACGCAAAAGAATTAATTACAGATTTCGGCGTGAAAGTTATCATCCGTGTTGGTTCATGTGGTGCAGTATTACCAGATGTTGAACTGCGTGATGTTGTTATCGGTATGGGCGCATGTACTGACTCTAAAGTTAACCGTCTACGTTTCAAAGACCAAGACTTTGCCGCTATCGCTGATTACCAATTAGTTCAAAATGCTGTTGATGCAGCCAAAGCGAAAGATATTAAAGTTCGCGTTGGTAATATTTTCTCTGCTGATCTGTTCTACTCTCCAGATCCAGAAATGTTTGATGTAATGGAAAAATACGGCATCCTAGGTGTTGAAATGGAAGCAGCAGGTATCTACGGTGTTGCAGCTGAATACGGCGCAAAAGCACTGACTATCTGTACTGTATCTGACCACATCAAAAAAGGTACACAGACCACTGCAGAAGAGCGTCAAACTACCTTTAATGAAATGATTGAAATTGCATTAGAATCTGTTCTGTTATTAGAAGACTAATCAATACATTTCGTTGCTTAAAAATAATAAAAACCCAATTTAAAAATTGGGTTTTTTTATGTCTATTTACTCAAAAATATAAATAGAAGTTTTAAATAAAATACTTAATATCAATAGGTTAGTTGTTATTTTTTTGGCTTGCCACTATCTATTTTCTTGACTATCAATAGTGTATTTTGTAGCCTATATAACATAGGTAATGAGATTGAAGATCTCTATTCCTACATTTTTATAGCAAAGTAGGAGGGTAATATGAACTTTGATATGTGCATAGCCCAAAATTGTGCATCTTTTTTTAACCCGATAACAAAAGTATTTGTTGTGGTTGATTCATTTAATAATTATGAGTTTGATGTACGTACAGGAACTTTATCTCATACGGAATTTGTAGGTACGATTACCGCAACAAGTGATGAAGAATTGAATAAGAAACTCGCTGAGATCACGGCTGCCTATATATGATAACAGAGCAAGAAATAAATCAGTTAGTTGCAAATATTAATGAAATTCTTTAAGAAGATAGGGCTAAATTAAAAATATCATTCCATTTTGCAGTCGAACGACTTAATGATAATCGTAATAACCCACCAATTACTTTAAATGAACTTAGAACTATATTTATAAAATTTATTAAGCATCATTTACAGAAAATATTAGAAAAAGAAGAAGGTTTTTCTTTTACGATAAAATGTAAAAAATCAGGTATTGCAATACCTTGCGCTATTGAACATGAGTTTGATATTGGTTCAAAATGTGTAATACAGCAAGTCATTACTATTATGCGAAAATGGGATTTTAACGCTTATCACGGCGATGCCCTTTTTGAAATTTAGATAACTCAACGCCTTAAAATCATTATTTAATTTATTCTCTTTAATATAGCTATTAGTTATAGGGGAGCGCTTAATATATTAATTATTAGAGCGTCAATTTAAATAATAAAAACCCAATTTAAAAATTGGGTTTTTTTATGTCTAATTAATAAAGTTAAAAACTATGGAGCATAAATATACGTTTCTAAATAAGGGTCCATTTTAATCGCGTAGTTTTTTAGATTATTCAGGCTAGGGGTTAACGGATCTTTGCACTCTTTTTTACTAATAATGTTATTGTCTTTATAAACAATCACGCCGTTAAAGTTCCATCCTCTACCTTCACCGTCATAAACAACGTAGCTGTAATTTCCATTCTTAAATCGAATATAAGTCGATGCTCCAGCAACAAACATCTGATGCCCATAAAAGACATTATTATTAGGTTGCTGAGGAACTGGTAGTGTGATCTCTGTTTTAGCAAGTGTGCCATAGCGATACACAGGGGGATTCCCATGTTCGGCAAATACACTGACATACTTACCATTTTCAAGTTGGCAGGTAAATTCTTCAGCATAGACACTTGCGGATAATAATACGAATACAGCAGCAACAGTGATATGTGCTTTCATATTGTCTTCTCCGTTAATTACCTACTTTATTACTTTAAGTATCGGCAAAAAAAGCAAAAGATGTAGAGTAAATATTCTGATTATTTAGCAGGGTGACTATCTTTTGTTTTTAACCAATATTTTTGTTATTTACAGGATTATTGTCTGTGATTATTTTCTTTTTTATATTTTCATTAGTGACTACCCTCTATTTTAACCCTAACCCATATTTTGTACCTAATAATAGTTAAAATTAGAATTAATTTGCTAATTGTTGAAAATATAGCAGTGTTTTAGTTTGATTTTATTGGTAGTAACTAAACTTAATGTAATTTTAGCTGTACTAATTGCGGAAATAACAGATTAATACAATTAATTAAACTGAGAGTCTAATGATATCATATGGTTAGCTAGTTATTATTGTATTTTGATTATATTTCAAATAGTTAATAGTATTGTTGGTGATTGTTTCTATTTATAGTCCTATTTTCATTGTGATCTCAGTCACATAAGCATATTAATGAAAAATTTGCGTCTGTAAATTTAACTTTCCGTATCAACTTAATTTGTTGATATTAATAATAAATATTATTAAACCTGTTATGTTTTATGGGATAGATGCTATCGCATAGAACACTAACTAATTTAATTAGAAAATGTATAGTATTGCTATGCAATTAAATTAAATTATTGTCGGTTTCTATTTGGAGAATATAGTGAAAAATCAAGATTTATTAGGTCTATCTTCTGCTAACATTCTAAACGCGGAATTTGAGAAGAAATACCACGACGTTATTGCTCACTTTTTCAGCCGAGATCCGAAGTATTGGCCGATATTTCAGGATAAAACAATCCAATCGATTACACAGTTTAGAAAAACCACAACTAATGATAATGACCAATTACAGCGTTATTCTAATGGGCCACAAATATTTGAACGTTTAATGGCGGATACGCAAATCCAGCAACATATTAATTACCCAGAAAACGATCCTAATGAGCTACTCATGTTAGTTTCAACACTGTGTAAAAACTGGGAAAATCCATTAGCTGTTGAAAACGTGATTGCAATGCCAAGTGATCCAGGTGTTTATGGTTCAATCTTAGGGTTAATGGGCAATCCTAACATGGTGTATTGCGAATATTCTGGTGTTGCTGATGCGTTAGAAAAAGTGACGATAAAAAAAGTCGCTAAATTGGTTGGTTACGATCCTGAAGTTGCCTCAGGTGTATTCACTCAAGGTGGCACCATGTGTAACTTATATGGTTATCTCTTTGGATTACGCAAATCTATGCCTAATTCTAAACATTTAGGTATGGCAGCAGATCAAGATTATCGCATCATTAACTCCCAAGGCGGTCACTATTCAAACATGACTAACCTTGCACTGTTGGGGGTTGATGTTGATAACAAAACTATCCGTATTAAAGTATCTGAAGATAACACCATTAATTTAGAACACTTAGAGCGTGAGCTAAGAGCGTGCTTTACTGTTAAATGCAAAGTACCAACTATCATGTTAACCACAGGAACAACAGACACCTTTGGTGTGGATGATGTGAAAGGGGTTTGTGAGTTACGTGATCGCTTATGTGAAGAGTTCGAGATCCCTGTTAAGCCTCATGTTCACGTTGATGCCGCTGTGGGCTGGCCTATTATCTTCTTCTTAGAATATGATTTCAGCAGTAATCCACTGGCAATTAATGATGTTACCTTAGAAGGCTTACGTCAGAACGTTGAGAAATTTAAACATCTGAAATATGCCGACTCCATTACGATCGACTTCCATAAATGGGGCTATGTACCTTATACCTCAAGTTTAGTATTGGTGAAAAATGGCAATGACTTCGTGGCACTGGAAAACGATCCAGAAAACTTCACCTATTTTGAGCATGAATTAGAAGGGCAGACTCACTTACAATCTACTATTGAATGTACACGTAGTGGTGTGGGTATCTTTGGTGCTTATTCTGCAATGCACTATATGGGGATTGAAGGTTACCAAACCATTATTGCCCACTGTTTACAAAACGCGAACTACATGCGCCATCAGTTGTTAGAGATGGGTAATGCGAAAGTGATCGTACCGCAAAACCAAGGCCCAAGTGTTGGTTTTAAACTGTATGATCCAAACCTAGTGAAAGATCCTAATGTTGCTTTTGATTTAGAGTTAACGTGCTCTACAGATAAAGAAGCATATGACTTTATGGTTCATAACACACAGTGGCATAGAAAACTTTTCTTACAACGTGGTAGAGAAGGATTATTTACTAACTGGGTAGATTCTATTGCTTGCTCGAAATATGCGAAAAATAACCGTTACGTTTATCTTCCAGGTGAAAAAGCGGTATTTATGAATCCAAATACTGAACGTGCACATATTGACAATTTCATGAAGATTTTAACCGAAATGAGTCAAAATATGAGCTCAAAAAAGGCTGCGAAAATCTAATTAAATCATTGTTTGATTAAATAAAACAAACTGTACTTTAATCGAGAAAACTCGTATTAAGGTACAGTTTTTATTTTATATGATAACAATTGCAGATTATCTGAGTTGGCTATCTTTACTACCACGGCGATTATACCCACTAAAGGCATTATTCTTTTTATCAATAGCGTCTTGGCAGTTTAAACAATAACGTACACCAGGAACGGCTTTTTGCCGAGCTGGAGAGATTGGCTCACCACATTCATCACAAAACTCTGCACTTTCACCTTGTGCCATTTGATTGCGAGCTCTTGCAATTGCATCATCAATAGTGGCATCTATTTGCTCTTGAACAGCACTATCATTAGCCCATCCACTTGCCATCATATTCTCCTATTTTAACAGTGAATATAAATACTATTATTAGGGCGATGGTGAAAAAATCAACAGAATAAAAGAGAATATAGATTGCGAAGATAGGGTGATAGAAATAAAAACCCCCTCATAGAGAGGGGGAAAATTTCAGAGGCATAATACGTCGTTGTTATTGTTTTTGTTCTCTAATAAACAGAGAAATGATAAAGAAGAGGGCGACGAATACGATAATGAGGTTAAAGCCAACAGAAACATTATAGCTTTCTGAAACCTGACCAATTAATGAACCTGCTAACGCACCACCCAATCCAGAAGCAACATAAATCAATCCCATCACTGAGCCACTTTTGCTGGTTAATTTTGTGGCAACGGCGGCGGCTGTTGGAAACAGCACTGATAATGCAAAACCAAATACCATAAACAGATAAACAACATCTTGCACAAAGATACGGCTTACAATAATGGCTATCAGAGAAAATAATGAAAATAAAATAAGCGTTTTGCGATCACCCAATGCAAGGTTAATAAAGCCACCAATAAAACGACCAATAGTAAATAAGAAAGCAAAACTAGAAATCACATAAGCGGCGGTTTCTGCTTTTTGTGCGCTACTCATATTTCCAATATCCATAGAGGTATAGAAGATAGGGAAGAAGTTTAAGAAAGCGGCTTCAGCAGCAACATACAGCGTAATAAATAAGATAACTAATAATAGCGATTTTTGTGTCAGTAACTCTAAAAAGTCACTGAATTTCATATCAACTTGTGCGCTGTTTTCTATTTTTAATGTACTCAATACGAGAATAATGACCGCAACAATAACGGCAACACCCACATAAAAAGTACGCCATGAAATAGAGTGTGAAAATAGATATTGTAAAATTAGTGGAGTGACAATCATCCCTACGCCAAACATTGCATTGGAGACGTTAAACATCATGCCAGCTTTCTCTTTATAGAAAGTCGGAATAACGGTCACGATAGAGACAAGCATTGAGCCAATACCTAATCCAATAACCAGATAAAAGCCAAAAAATAGCATCACATTAAAAGCAAGGCTAGTTCCTGTTAAGCCAACAGCCATCATCAGTGAGCCAATAAACATCATGACTTTTAACCCTTTCTTATCGGTAAAATAGCCTGTTAATAAACTGGCAATTAAAAAACCGATTTGGAAAAAGGTAATTAATGAGCCAACTTGGCTCATATTTAATGAAATATCATGTTGAACTTGTTCGAGAATAAGTCCTTTTGTATTTTGAATGCCACCGAGTAAAAACATCGTGACAAACAGAAGGAAAAAGACTTTCCATTTTTGTTGTTTAGCCATAATTTTATCCTGATTTTCCGCGGTGTATTATTCTTTAATCGTGTTGTTATAGGCGTTATTGTTAGGTGTATTGTGTTCGCCAATGGCATCAAATAATTCTTGAGTAGCCCATCCATAGCAATAATAAAGTAAGTCATCACAAGCACTTTCTTCTGCTGCAATAACAGCTTCAATTAATTGAGAGGCAGGTAAATTCCACATTTGAATACCGCTATAAATAAAGGTATTTGGCTGTGAAAGCTGGCGAACTTTATTATTTTGTTCTGCAACAAAGTGAATAGGAAAACCTTGCTGTTTAAAGGTTTCGTATGAAATATCATAAGGTAATTCAAATAAGCGTTTGAACGCAGTAAATGCACGCTCTTGGCTTTCTTTATCATGGGCAAAATGATTAATTAACCCTTGAACATCTGCACCTCCCCCTAATTTATGATAAGGGAAATGTTTGAGTGTTGAAGAATAACGGGTTAATTCATGATAATTTTGACCTAAGATCCAACTATAAGCTGGTGGCCATAAGTCAAGCCATAACGTAATACCACCCGCAGTTTGTTTGGCATCAGACAGTAATTTTTCAACTAATTGAGTCACACTTTGTTGGCGAAATACTTGCCATGCTTTTAACAAAGGTTCTTCTTTTAATGCGCTAACAGGTGTTTCGAAATCCCCTTGTTTCAATGAATCAGCTAAAGCCGCCAGACGCTGTTTGATTTCATTAACAGGTAAACCTTGCTGTACCATTTTTTTTTCACAGTGAGGGCAAAAACAGGTAAATAATCCTGCTGGATTCACTTCTTTACCTGCCCAATCAGGGAAACGAATTCTGTCAATTAAAAAGGTGTCATAACCGTAGTTTTGTTTTAATGCTGTGAATGTCTTTTGCCACAATTGAGCGACACCAGGGGCGTTAGGACAGAGCCAATGTGCTTGCGGACGACCTTGAAAATCCACAACCTGATTGTTTTCTACATCCCCTGTGAAATCGCCATTAAGAATATTAGCCCATGGAATGACTTTATACTTTCCGCCATCAGTGGCTTTTTTTATCGTCATTAGCGGATCAGCACCCGCTAAAATGGTTGGATCAACACGTTGGCTCAGACGTGGAAAATCAGTATGAGTGTTGATGTGTAGTGTACCTGTTCCCATAACCACATTATGAATAGGGTTATGAGGTAAATCACCAACAGGGTAAGGGTTACGTTCAAAAATGGTATTAATTTCGACAAATAAATGCTCGACATGCTTCATGCCATCAAGGCGTTGAAGTATAGCGGACATGCCTTCGTCTAAAATATCATGTGGGTGAAGATGTATTCCTGCCATGAGTTGCTCCCATCTCGTTTAGGTACTTTTTTATTAGGGTTATCTCAGTTGGATCTCGGGCATAAATTGAATTGATGGATAAACCGTAGCCAAGGCAAGAATGGCAATGCCATAAAGCGGGCCTTTTTCCCATAATTCAGACAGCTCGATATTCACTTTGGTGTTAGCAAATAAATGTCTATCTAGATTTGCCTGAACACGCGGTAAAAAGGTGTCAGCAGAGCGAGTGATCCCGCCTGTTAATACCACTTTTTCCAGATTTGCAATGGCGACTAAATTCATAATGCCGATGGCAAGATAATCAGCCATTTCCTCAACTAAGGATTGAGCAAGCGGATCGCCTTGTTGTGAGGCTTGAATAATCTCAATAGCACTAAGATTCTCCCCTCGTAAGTTTGCCATTCGCTCACTTAAACCTGAGCCAGAGCAGAAACTTTCAAAGCATCCTTTGTTACGCCAGTTTCGAAAGAGATGGTCACGAGCAAACATCATATAGCCGATTTCACCAGCCGCATTGTTTGCACCGCGGATAACTTTTCCATCCATCAGCAAGGCGGAGCCTAATCCTGTGCCGATGCCAATCAATGCACAACTGTGTGTATGACGGCATCGACCTTTCCACATTTCACCCACAAGTGCTGCACGAATATCATTTTCGAGTACAACGGGTACATTGAGTTTTTCTGTAAGCTGTTGTGCTAAAGGCAAATTATCCCATTGAGGTAAGTTAGGGGAGCCTTCTAGTACAACACCATTTTTGATATCGATGATCCCTGGTGTGGCGACACCGATAACATTGATCTTTTGACGGTCTACGCCGCTTTTTTCGATCACATTTTCAATACTTTGTGCAAATTGCGTAATAAAGTGCTTACGATCGTCAGTATCAAAGGTAGGCTCTTGATATTCATACAACAATTCGGCATCTAAGTTAAAAACCGCATAGGCGATTTTGGTTCCGCCTAAATCAATGCTGACACCTAAACTGTGTTGAGGATCGAAGTTAACTAAAATACCTTTTCTGCCTTGTCCTGCTGGCGAACTGACACCACTTTCATAAACGATTTTTTCTTCAAGGAGATCGTTAATAATTTCAGACACCGTCGCTTTTGTAATCCCGCTAATTTTGGCTATCTGAGCCCGTGACAAAGGACCTTGATGACGAATGACATTTAATACAAGCGAGGCATTCATTTGCCGTAATGTATTGGGTACGTTCGGTGTCACGTTACTACTCCATTTGTTTAGAAACAAAACTAAAAGATGTTTTTTTTATATAAAATCGTCTGTGTTTGATATTTATGCACCGTTTTATTTACTTTGTAAAGTATAAAACGACTAATTAGTTTAGAAACCATCCTAAATGCGTTTGTGATCACAAATTGATGAGTTTGATTTGCACAATGTGATCCTCTAAAAGATCTTCAATGTTATATATTCGTTGCTCATATTCTTAGGGTAATAAAACGACTAGAATGAAATCAATATCTATTGAACTAAAGAGAAAGTTAGCATGAAAAAAGGAATATTATTAAAAGGGTTAATAGGAATGTTATTGCTATTCCCACTGTATTCACAGGCAGTAACATTAAGCGGTTATCTTGAGGTAAAACGATTATTAGCTTTAGATAATCCTTCTAATAAACAACTAGAATCGGTGACACAAGCTTACCTGAACGGTATTGCGAATGGATTTAATTTTTATGCAGTGTCAGTAAGATTGCATAATGAAGGTAATGATTTTAAGCCACTTTATTGTCCACCCAAAAAAGTCATACAAAATGGCGATTTTATGGTAAAGCATATTGATGCTTATCTTGATAAATATCCTATTGCTAAGCAAAAATATAAAGATACATCAATAGAGCTAGTTTATATTGCCGCATTACAAGATGCCTATCCTTGCGATGAATAAAAAAGAAAAATAGCCACAATCCTTGTGGCTAAAATGATTTGGTGTGCTCTTTTTCTTGTTATTTACTTCAGGTTGCCTCTCTCATAAGCCCCTTGATGGAAGACACTCAAGCAGTTGCTGCTTCAACTTGTTTTACAGGAACAAGATGACAACAATCGCTTTCACCCGTTTTTTCAAAGGTTGATAAACGAGTGATCAAGAGTGAATTCATGTCTGTTAATAATCCTTCTGCTTGCAGTTTTTGCATGATGCTTTCATCACAATCACTATTGTTATGACGTTGATAAGCAACAGGTGTTACACCGCGTAATACGGTGAGCTGACCCGCAAGTGCTGGATTATCTGTTAATGCATATACGTTATTGTTTGGCATAAAGCGTGACAATAAGGTCACTGATTTACCGTTTTCTGTTAATGCGGCAACACTTAAATGCTTGTCATCATGGAAGGCGGTTGTCGCAGCAGCCAGAGCAATCCAACGACCAGTTTGTGAATAGTAAGACGGTGATTGCCATGGGTTTTCAGCATTAGCTGCAAAAGAGCGTTCGGCTCCTTCAGCAACACGCGCCATTGCACTAACCGCCTCGACTGGGTATTTTCCTGCCGCAGTTTCAGCGGAAAGCATTACAGCATCAGTGCCATCACCAACGGCATTCGCGATATCCATTACTTCGGCACGGGTTGGCATTGGACTTTCAATCATTGATTCCATCATTTGAGTTGCAGTAATGACAGGGCAACCTAATGCGCGACAACGTGCAATTAGTTGTTTTTGTGCGCCTGGTAAGCTGGCATCACCGATTTCAACGGCGAGATCACCTCGTGCTACCATAATGACATCGGATGCTTTAATAATGTCATCCATATTTTCTTCACAAGAAACCACTTCTGCGCGCTCAACTTTAGCAACGATTTTGGCGTGACTTCCTGCTGCTATTACTAAATCACGGGCATATTCAATATCCGCACCATTACGAGGGAATGAAACGGCAATGTAATCTGCTTGAATAGCGGCTGCTGTGTGTATGTCTTGTTTGTCTTTCTCTGTTAATGCAGGTGCAGATAAACCACCACCGAGTAAGTTAATTCCTTTACGGTTAGATAATTTTCCACCAACAGTAACGACAGTCTCTATTTTATTATTATTTACGGCACTGACTTGTAATTGAATATTACCATCATCAAGTAACAGAATATTCCCTGGTGTGACTTCCTGAACAAGTTGTGGGTAATCCAATCCAACTTGTTGCTCGTCGCCTAATGTGCTGTCTAAATCTGCATTTAGAATAAAGCTATCGCCTTGTTTTAATTGAATTGAATCATTTTTAAAGTTAGCGATACGAATTTTCGGGCCTTGCAGGTCAGCTAAGATCCCGATAAATACACGATGTTTTTCTGCGACCTGACGGATAGTTGCGGCAGTGGCCTGATGCTGTTCGCGAGTGCCATGTGAAAAGTTTAAACGGAATACGTTAGCACCTGCCATAATCAGCTTTTCAATCATCTGTTCTGAGCAGCTAGCCGGGCCAAGAGTCGCAACAATTTTTGTCTTACGCATAATGACATTCTCTTTTTAAAGAGGGATACCCAAAGGTATCCCTTGATGACAACTTAATTAATTCATTAATCCATGGTAACTTTTTTCGCATTCCAGACTAGCGTCGCTAAAATCATGGAAACGATGGCAGAACCTATCCAGAAATACTGTACTGTGGTGAAGTCGTAGTTAGTGATATCGCCCACTTGAGTCACTTTGATCAGTGATGCCGAAATCAGTTCTTGAGCTGATGCTGCAATGTAAGCGAACAGTCCGATAAAGCCTTTTACTGCACCTACTGCGTTTTTCGGCATCAGGTCACAAGCGGTTAAACCTGCTAAGAACACAACCAGACCACCCATTGCAAAACCAATCATACTTAATGCAACAGCATCCATAACACGGCTTTGTGGACCCCAGAACATCAGTGCAAAACCAGCGATGTTGGCGATACCATAAATCAGTGTTGGAATATGACGGTTAGCGTTAAACAGTTTGTCAGAAGCCATACCCGCTAAGATTGCGCCGAAGAAACCAGCGATTGGGTAAGTTGACATTGCGAAACCCGCATCAATCAGTGAGTAACCTTTTGAGCCTTGTAGGTAAAGAACGGCCCATGAACTAATTGCGTAGCGAGAGATATACATAGCCGCACAAGCCGCTGCGATGATCCACACTGTTGGTTGTTTTAATACGAATAACTGAGCGCGACGAGTTTCTTTAGGATCACTTGATTTAACGGCTTCTGACTCTTCGCCATACGCAGTTGCTGGATCAGGTAAGCCATAAGTACGAGGACGGTCTTTTAAGACCATCAGTAAGATGATACCCGCAGCAATACCTGCGATACCTGCACCGATAAAACCTGCACGCCAGCCGAAGAAGCTCACTATGGTTGCAGTCAAGATCCAGGTAATTGCTTCACCGATATTACGCGAGCCACCCCAGATGGAATAAACCGTACCGCGCTGTTTTGGTGAGAACCACTGGAAGATAGAGACACAAGAAGGCGCTGAACCAACAGATTGGAACCAACCGTTAATACCCCATAACAGGATAAAGAACAGGCTCGCCGTTGACATTCCCATGAAGATACAAACAAAGGATGAGGCAATCAACGAGATGGACATAAAGCGTCCAATGTTGGCATAATCTGACAAGAAGCCGTTAGAGAACTTACCAAATGCGTAGGTAAAGAAGAACGCAGAACCCATTAAACCGAGTTCAGCGGTGGTTACAATACCTGCATCCAGCATAGGTTTTTTCACCACACCGAGTGCCATACGAACCACATAGAACATGGCATAACCAAGAACAAGACCAAAGAAGACCTGCCATTGGTGCTTTTTATATATTGCGCGGATCTTTTCACTTGACGCTTCTATTAGCGGCAGATCCTTTCTGGTTTTAAAGAAACTTAGCATAGAGATGACTCCGAATATTATTCATGTCTGAAGCTGATTTTGGTTTTCAGAGCTGATGCTATTCATTTAGGTCATCTTGGCGCAAAACACGGAATTTGAGTCATCGATGACACATTCTGCTGAATCGGTGAGTCAAATTTGTAACATCGCTATTAGGTGTTGGTTTAAAAATGAGTGAAGATATCGTCGTATCATTGTTGTAAATGGGTCATTAAGGACTCATTAGCCCAAAATAATAAATATTGCTAAATATCAGAAGTTTGAAGTTCGACACATTTTTATGTTTATTCAAAACAAAACCAGGGGTACGTCATGAGAATAAAAATAACACTTAGCCTCGTCTGTTTATTGTTTAGTTGGCTGTTTATCACTCCGGTACGTAGTGATGAGCAGCCACTTGTTATATTGACGACGCTTTCAGATACACCAATGAGACCACTCACAGAAGCTTTTAGCGCACGTTATCCTGATACCAAAGTGCAAGTGGTTTATCGTCGTGTCGCAATAGCAACACGTATGATGAAACAATATCCCACACAGCCTGTTGATATAGTGATGTCGTCCTCGGCTAACTTTTTTCATCATCTAGATAGAGAAGGGCTACTGGCGCGGTTACCAGTCAATTATGAAACGCCAAAATGGTTAACTCGCCATAGTGATATCTTAAACGATAAAATAACCACAGTTGGTTATTCCGGTATTGGTATTATGAGCAATACACAATACTTGCAAAAGTTGGGGCTTCCTGCACCGAAAAGCTGGATTGATTTAAGTGATCCGATTTATCAAGGGCACTTAACCATGACCACACCAGCGAACTCTGGCACGATGCAATTGATGGTGGAAAATGTGCTGCAAGAGTATGGCTGGGAGCGAGGATGGCAGATCTTACTAGAAACCAGTGGTAATCTTTCTTCCATTTCTGCACGTAGTTCACGTGTTAGTGATGCTATCGCCAGAGGTATTGTTGGTGCAGGGCCAATTATTGATAACTACGCTTTTAACCATCAAAAACGCTTTGATTTTGTTGAGTTTAGCTATTTTGATAAATCGATTATTTTGCCAGCTTATGTCGCCATTGTGGCGGAAAGCAGTAAAAGAGACACCGCGGCCAAATTTATTGCCTTTCTTTTATCGGATGAAGGACAAGAGATCATCTATAAGAGTGATATGGCAAAGATCCCATTAAGCAAAGAGATCTTAGGTAATAACGATGAACTTGCTAATAACACAGAATTTATTTTAAACAGTAATGAGGCTTATCGTCGTAGTGAAGTGGTGAATGTGTTATTTGATCAAATGATCACGCATAATTTTCCTTTAATGCGCCAAGTTTGGAATGATATCCATGAAGCAGAAAGACAGGAAAATAAAACTCCAGAACGCATTTCTGCGATCAGTAAAGCACGAAAAATAGCAAGTTCAGTGCTTATTAGTGAAAAAGAGGCTAATTCACCGACATTACAAGCGTTATTTATGAAGGAAGCCGATCAGCGAGAATACTCTGATCAAGCGTTAGCTGTGCTGTATCAATGGCGTACATTAGAAGCTGAAAGGCTTGAACAAGCACTGGTTTTATTGAAAGAAACAAAATCACCCTAACCGCCTTGTGGTTCAGATATACAGCAGGAAGCGCTGTTTTTATGAAAGGTATTACGGATGAAATTATTAGTGCCTAAACAATTTGGCAAACTAGGTAGACGCCTGTATATGGCGTTTATCTTTAGTTCTTTACTCACCTTATTGATTGGTGTGGTTATCTTTTTTATGTGGGGAAAACTGGCAACACAAATTAATGCGTCAGTGGGAGAGTCTCTACCGATGTTAACCACCAGCTATAATATGGAGCGTTATAGCACCAATTTACAAATGCTATTAAAAGAGCGAGAGCAGACACAGAGAAAATCAGTTTCAGAGCAACAACAGCAGGAAATTCATCAGTTATTAGATAATTTACGTGAATTCCCTATTGAACAAACACCGCAACGTGATTTTTATACTCAACTTGTCGATGAATTATCAGAGCTCATTAATCAACAAGATGTATTACTCGATAAACGACGTGAATTAGAGAATCGCCTTGCTCAATTATTGGGACAATTGGCTTGGATGCATGATGCTGTTGGTGAAGATATTAAACCGCTACTTAATGAAATTGAGTGGCATGTCAGCCAAATGCTCAATGAAAAAAATGTGCAGGAAAATAGCTTACAACTGTTATTAGAATCAACGTTATTACAAGAATTATTTACCACTGAGAATGAATTAATTGGTTTAGTTGAAGAAATTGCTCATCAACGTTATAGCCGTGATATTGATGTCGCTTTTCACTATATCAGTGTCAAAATTGATGAAATTATTTCGTTAAATCAGAAACTAAAAAGCTATCCATCAACCATTGCTCACAGACAGGTATTACAAGAGATTATTTCTATCACTCGTTATGATGGTGATATTTATCAAACACTGATTGATGATGTAGAAAACGAAAAAAAGCTTAAAGCATTAACCCCTGAATTAAATGAAAAGTTATCTCAGTTTGATAATGCCGTAAGTGGTAATGTGTTGGCGACCAGTGAAGTGTTAAATAAACTCAATGGCAATACCCGTAAACTGATGGCAACAGGGAAAATTGTTATTGTAGCGATCATTGTCGCTTCTTTATTACTCAGTATTATTGTGATGAAAATCTTAATTGATAGAAGACTTATCGCAAGATTGAATAAACTCAGTGATGACTTAGCGCATGTTGCCAAAGGTAATTTAACGGAGCCTGTACTGATTGAAGGGCAAGATGAAATTGGTCTATTAAGTCGGCGGCTTCGCCGATTTTGGCGTCAAATGAAAGAAGTTGAAGCCAGCAATGCGTTAAATCTTATCAATAATACCGATGCGAGTTTAATTACCTGCCACCACGATGGCAGAATGGAAACCGTCAATCCAAGTGCGGCAACGTTATTAGGAACAGGAAAAGAGCAAAGTAATAAACCGCTTTGGTTACTATTTAGTGGTGAGGCGAGCACAATGCTTAAAGCGCAATTTAGCTCAAGCAGTCAGCTTTACCGTTTAGGGCAGAGTGAATGTACTATTCGCATGGTAAAAGTAGGTGAGCCTCATTTCTTACAATTTAATATTCGTGAATATCCGCATAAAGATGAGCATAAATATATTGTGACTATCACAGATATTACGCGCCAAGAGTTAAGCCGATTAGAGCTTCAACGGCTGGTGGCATTAAAAACACAAGATTTGCAGGATAAAAACCAGCAATTAAATGAAGAGATGTTGCGTCGTGAACAAGCACAAAAACACTTAATTCAAACACAAGAAGAGTTAGTACAAGCGGCTAAAATGGCGGTTGTCGGGCAAGCAATGACAAGTCTTGCGCATGAACTTAATCAGCCTCTTTCTGCAATCAATACCTATTTGTATAGCGCAAAACTGACCATGCAGATGGAAAAATACGATCAATTGCCTGATTCTATAGAGCGTATTGAAAAGCTTTGCGCGCGAATGAATCGAATCATTACAGCATTACGTAATTTCTCGCGTAAATCTTCGTCTGAAATTAGCTTTGTTTCGGCACCATTAAAAGAGTTGGTAGATAGCGCAATGGTGCTGGTGGAGTCTCGTTCTAAGCGAGAGCAGTGCATCATTACGAATAATATTCCTGATGAATTAACCATTTGTGCTGACCCGACTCAAATCGAGCAAGTTTTGGTTAATCTATTTGTTAATGCGATGGACGCCATTGCGGGTATTGGTGAAAGTCAGATCACTATCGATCTCTTATCTGCTGATCCTAAAAGGAAATTAGTGGGGATCTCGGATAGTGGAAAAGGGTTTAATTCAGCTGTTTTACCAAAACTATTTACCCCGTTTACCACAACAAAAGATGTGGGGCTTGGGTTAGGGTTATCCATTTGCCGTTCTATTATGCAACGGTTTGGTTATGAAATTTATTTGGCCTCAGCGTTAAACGGTGGCGCTATGGTTGTTTTGGAGTTTACTGATGACACAATCACTCATGCCTGATATTGATGTTCTATTAATTGATGATGACGAAGATATACTTGAATCTTATCGTCATTTGCTTAACCTCGCGGGTATGGTTGCCAGAGTAACTGATTCGCCTGAAAAAGCACTTAGCCTTTTAACACCAGAGTGGCAGGGTGCTGTTGTGCTCGATATCTATATGCCAGCAATGAATGGTATGGAAGTGCTTGAACGTATTAAACACATTGATCCTCGTATCCCAGTTATTATGATCACTGGGCATGGCGATATACCGCTGGCTGTTGAGGCAGTAAAAAAAGGCGCTTATGACTTTATTGAAAAGCCAATTAATCCGCCATTATTCTTAGAGTTGGTGGCAAAAGCACATAAAGAACGACAGTCTATTCTTGCCCTTAGAAATGCGGTAATCAGCACAACTCAAGAGCGATTAGTGGGTGATAGCGCACAAATCACTGCGATTAGGGAGCAAGTACAACAAATTGCCGATATCGATAAAGACTTAATGATAGAAGGCGAGATGGGAACAGGGCGTCACCTTCTTGCTCAACTCTTACATGAGTTAAGCCCGCACAGCGATAAAGCGATCCAAACTGTGGATTGCCAGAATTTATCTGATATTAAACAGGTTATTGCTCAAATTGAAGCGGATGAAGTAGGAACGCTGATTTTGCGTTCTCCTTATGATTTATCCTCAGAAGCACAACGCTGGTTAAGTTCTTATTTGTTAGATATGGAACGCCAAGGAAAGCGCCATTTTAGAACGATTGCAATTTTAGAAAATAATACACAGCAATTGGTAACAGAAGGGCGGTTAATCCCTGAATTTTATTACTATTTTTCACAAATCACTTTTTCATTGCCTCCGCTAAGTGCGAGACGCCCTGATATTATTCCGCTATTTAGAGCGTTTTTGAGACAAAGTGCGCAGCGACTTGGTATTGCGGTACCGAAGATTGATCGTAATTATCTTGATATTTTAAAACGTTATGATTGGCCGGGTAATATTCGAGAGTTACGAAATGTGGCTGAATTGTATGCGGTAGGTATTGTGAAGATGGTGGATAGTGAACAACATAGAGCTATTATTCCACCAGAAGGCCCTTTGGACAACTTAGTTGATGAATATGAGCGCCGATTAATTGAGGATGCATTATATTTATTTGCAGGTCGTGTTAGTGATGTGGCGGATTATTTAGGTATTCCTCGTAAGAAGCTGTATTTACGGATGAAAAAGCACGATCTTGATAAAGATAGCTATAAACCGAAGGTTTGATTTAGATCCTATGGAATAATAAAGAAGCGCCATACCGGCGCTCTTTCGCATTTTTTCTTTTAAGATACATCGATTGAATTATCTTGCAGCGAGAGTTACAAAATCGCCTGACCACTTACTGGTAAATTCAATACGCAAAGCGCCTTCCCATAAACCTTCTGGTAATGATGCAACAGTTTGAGAACCATTGATAACATTAAATAAAAAAGCACTTTGAAGACTTTTTAACTCGCTTTTCTCTGATTCTTTATTCTCAGCCACCAGCCCATGATGAATACCTTTTTGATTATCGAGAATAACGGTTTCTTGATTATTTGATAATGTTTTACCGTTCCAGTCTGCTTTCACTGTTAATACAGAATTATCAGTCGCATTTTTAAGTTCATTACTAATAATTTTCGAAGTTAATTTAAAGTCTGTTGCCCCTTCGGCATCTTTAACAGTGATATCAAAAGTCCCATTTTGTGTATTAAAGCGGTTATTTTCTGTTACTTCAAAATGTAGGGCATTTAAAGGGGTAACACCTAATTCACTTTGTGGTTTTTTTACTGCTGTAGCATGCCAATTTGCAACAGTTTGTATAGAAGCACTGTTGTTTGCGTAAGTTGCAGTTGTGGTAAACGCTGTCAGTAATAGGCTTAGTAAGACGTGGTATTTTTTCATGGTTTATTCCTAAAAAATTATCGACGTTAATAGCAATATCGGCTAAAAAGTTTTTTTCATGAATTTATAAATAAAATTATGAGCATCTAAAAAAGATGAATCATTAGATAAATTATCGAATAAATTTGAAAAATAGTTTATTAAAAACGTCATAAAAAAATAGGAATAAAATGTAATAAAAATAACTTTATCGTTAATAATGTAAAATAATTAATTATCAATAACTTATGTTGTTATTGTTATCTTTTTATGATTATTGCTCAAAAGTTAAAAATGATAAATATGACAAAATATAAATTAATTTAATTAATTATGTATTTACAAAAATTATATATTTAACAAAGTTACATTTTCTTTCAAATGAGAGGAAATAACAGGAAAGGTTATGAAATAGGTAGGATCACTTATTTTATAATAAAAAAGGTAGCTTATTAGGCTACCTTTATTTTTTTAATCAGCATTTATGTTAGTTTGTAGCGCAATTATTATCTAACCCAATGTAACGATCAAAAGCGATGATAAACTGTTTATGCTCTTTCTTTAGCCAAGGATGTTGGTAACTTTCACCGGGTAATAGCTGTAATATCTTGGCATTTTCTTCGTCAGAATCGCACTTATCATTTAGCAGTAAACGGAAATAAGTATTGCCTGTGTTTCTGATGGTGCCAGCAACATTATTATGATCATAAGTGAATTTCATTTCACGAGGACGAATAACCATCACGGTGTTTAATCCAACAGTCGGAACGACTAAAGGCTGTTTACTGTTTTCTTGATAAGGTACTAAGTTAACAGGAGTTTCTTCAATAATAATTCGGTAATAACGCTCTTTATCGTCTTTGGCACCTTTATAAAATAATTTAAAAAACTCATGTTCATTAGGTAATAATACTTTTTGCAACGGTGTGTAAAGTATTTCACCATCATCGATAGGGAGTTGTTTTTCATCTTTTTCTTTGCCTCCCGGTTTTTCGATTTTATAGACATGAATTTTATAAAGATTCGTTCTGTCTGTATTATTAAGATAAGTGCGAGAGAAAAAGGTTTTATCAGATTCAAGAGTAAAAACTTCAGAACCTACATAAAGAGCATGGGTTGAAAATGTTAGTGCTGAGAGCACTAATGTACTGATAAATTTTAATATTTTTTTCATTCTATCTCTTTAATTCGCTTTTTAATAATCAGTAATAAACCACACTATAATACCGTTAATCCAGATTACATTATGTAGGTTCAAAAGCAAAACGGGTATAAACACTAAATTCATACCCGTTGATTAACCAACTTGACTGTTAGTAAATATCTGTGCCAGACCATTCAGCAAATACATTGACATAACCGCTGGCTTCTACCACGCCAATCCAGTCTTCCCCTTCCATTGAGAAAAGAGATGTTCCTTCATTCATCGGAAAGGTTAATTGCAAATCGGTACGATAGAAATAACCCTCTAATTGATAAGGATAAGGCCATGTGGTTTGTGTCCATAAGGCTTCTTTTATGGATATAGGTACATTATCGCAAGCTGTGCGGGTTTTAACTTTTGAACCACTTTCATCGGTATAAGTCAGATAAGCTGAAAAGGGTACATTAATTTTTTTATCTTTAGAGCTAAATAAGCAGTAAGGCTGACCTTTTAATGTAATTTGAGGGCCTTCAACTGCGGCTGTAATTTTATTTGCTTGGCGAAATGCACTGGTGGTAACGATATAGTCAAAGGTTAGCGGTGGCTCTTTATCGCCCACTTTTCCTTCTCTATGAGGATTGCTCACTAGTTCTTTAGAGACAATACTAATGCCGTAATCGCGAGGTTTTATAATTATTGTATTAGAAGGCGTAAATTCATAATAGCCAGATTGTGGTGCAACGGTTTTGTTATCAAAACCAAAAGTAAATAATTGTTGGCTTTTAGATAAATCAATTTTACGAGTAATGAGTTCTTTTAAAAATGTTTGTGAAAAAAAGACATCAATTCCATTTTCTCCAGCAGACAGAAGATTTGTAGCATAAGTTCTATCATCGTAATTATACCACTTGGTAAAGTTGCTTCCCTTTATTTTAATTGTGGCACTTTTAGGGGTAAAACCTAGCATTGGATCTATATTTAAGCTAATACGAATTGTACTGATTAATGAGCCTTTTAATTCAGACTCCACTAATCGACAACTTATTCCTGATGTATTTGATATTGTTGTTACAGAACAAAAATTGGAGCCTAAACCTAATACGGCATTACCATTACTATCAACAAAAATTTCTTGCAATGCATTTGTAGAGATTAATTTTAAATGTCCAACTTTTGTTAAATCGTAAATGGTCGTTTCTTCATTTTTAGGTTCAACATCGACACAACGTTGACCTCTTGATGGATCATAAAATTTATCTGTTGAACAAAAACGGTAATCTAAAGTTGTTTGAGTATTCACTGCCATTTTGTTAAAAAATAAATATGAACTGTTAGAGAAAATCCCTCTTACATTATTTGACTGCCCATCATTATTGAACGCTGGGATGTGATAAGCACCATCGGCTAGGATATACTCCGCTGCATTTAATGCAGTATCTGGGCAACCAGACATATCCCTTCGGCAACGATTACCCGTAAAAGGTTCTTTAATGGGAGAATTTTCTAACCAAATATCACCATAATAATTTTTCCCCACTTTCCATGTGCCCATTCCCATATAGCCTAGGCTAGCGTGTTTCTCTACAAATTTTGCAAATTCATTTGAGCCAGTGAAGCGAGGACTTAATTTTGACGTAGTAATAAAATATTCATTATCAATATTATTTTCGACAAAAAAGAATTCATTTTTGTCAGCGAATGAATTAACAGAAAATAATAATATAAAAATAAAACCTAATTTTTTAAAATTGCTCATAATATTAGGAACCTAATTTAAAAAGATCTTAATTTCGAACCGCCAACGTAGTCTGCGGATCACAAATCACATCACCTACCCATAACACACCACGTGCAGATGAAAGATCTAATTCAGCTTCACAAATTTGTTTATCATCTTGTTGTAATGAAATGACTGGGTAGCGTTTATCAACATCCATTGCAAATTGGCCTTGGTGGTCGGTTTGAGTGCGACCGATATGGTTACGAACTTGCGCACTAGCTAACAGTGTGCCATCAGGCGATTTCATTCGACCAAATACGGTAACCATTTGTTTTAATTCAGGTTGATGTACTGCAACGTTGCCTGGATAAAGCACTACGTTTTTCACTCGACCTGAGGCGATATCAAAGCTATCTTCACTGTTTTTATCATTGAGTAATTCGACCTTATATTCCGCGTAAGGAGAAAGCGGAATAAAGTTATTGCTACCGGATAAAACAAAGCGTTGGCCATTGACGTTGGCGGCAATTTGCCCTTCACCATCAATGCCTGTTTTAACAATTACCCCTGATGTTTCTTGTTTACCACTGGCAGAGAAATTCATATCACTATATGCCAATGAACCTCTAGCGGTTAACGTAGTATTTAAACGATCATTATTAGGGCGACTCATGGTTAGCGTACCAGTACTGTATTTGGTATCAAAAGAGCCGTAACCACTGACAGAGAAATCACTGTCAGTACCGTCTTTATCGTGTAATAAGGTTGATACCGATAAACCTGCGTTACGAATAGCCGAATCTTCAAAGCTTTTCGATGCAGATAACTCGCCACGCACATTACCATTACTAGAAGAAACGCCGGCACTAAGCCATGTTGCGAGTGGTAGTGAGAAATCCAGTGTGATGTATTTTTCGTTAGTGCTACTTTGGTTATCGTAGTGATAACGTTGAACACCGGTACGCAAACTCATGCTACCGTAACGTCCGTTATAGAGTGTGGTGGAATATTCAAAGTTATTCGATTTGTTTTTATCGCGTAAATCTTTGGTATAGGAATAGGTAAATGATCCGGCATATTCCCAAAATTGAGTCAAATTGAGGGTAGTACCAAAAGAGTAATTATCAGAGTCATATATAGGGAAATCATCTTTGATATTCCCTTTCTCTTTATTTACCCAAAGTGAGCCAAAACCCTTGGGCAATGAATAAGATGCGGTAATTATATTGCGATCACTACCATCGTTAGCAAAAAGTGATTGCCAACTAGTTGATATATTTTCACTTAATTGTAAATTAGCATTGGTTTCAAGTACGCTTAAATCATCAAATGCATAGGTTGAGGCTTGTAAATTTAATCCTGAGAATACCCCTAAAGTAACTGTTCCTGCACCACCCACTAGCCAAGTATTATCAGAGTTTGATGTTCTATATCCATTGTCTCTATTTTTAATCCGTTTTTTATAATCGACATAGCCTGAGAATATTTCCCAACGAAACTCATTTAATGTTGCGCCTCGCATATTGAAGGTTTTATTCACTGTTTGAGCTTGTTTGGAGTGAACCTTACCGTCAATAACGACTTCGAC